>NZ_JBHFLM010000227.1:0-43320 GCF_041928655.1 Pelatocladus sp. BLCC-F211
ACTATGACCAATCGACCATGCCCCATGCCCAATCCCCCATGCCCCATTCCCAATGCCCAATTCACCATGCCCCATGCCCCATGCCCCATGCCCCATGCCCCATGCCCCATGCCCCATGCCCCATGCCCCATGCCCCATGCCCAATCCCCGATCCCTACACCAGTAATGAACACAGACAAGCGAATTATTGTGCCTTTAGATGTGGCAAATATTGCAGATGCGATCGCCTTGATTGAACGATTGCCACAAGTCGGCTTTTGGAAAGTTGGTTTGGAATTGTTTACAAGCACAGGGCCGCCAATTCTGCAAGAGTTAAAATCTCGGCAAAAGCGGATTTTCCTAGATTTGAAGTTTCATGATATTCCGAACACCGTTGCTGGTGCTTGTCGGGCTGCGGCACGTTATGGTGTTGATTTGCTGACAATTCACGCTACAGCTGGTAGAGATGCTCTCAAGGCAGCAACAGAGGCAGTACAAACAGGAGCAGCACAAGCAGGGGTGGAACCACCAAAACTGATTGCCATTACACTATTAACTAGTATTTCTTCGCGACAGTTGGCATTTGATTTAAAAATTCCCTTAGAATTGCCAGAGTATGCACTAGAAATGGCATTGATGGCGCAAGAAGTGGGGTTGGATGGGGCGGTTTGTTCTCCTCAAGAGGTGGCACAACTACGAAATAGTTGTGGAAATGAGTTTTTGTTAGTTTGTCCAGGGGTGCGTCCAACTTGGGCAGAAAAAGGAGATCAAAAGCGATCGCTTACCCCAAGCCAAGCACTACAAGCAGGGGCAAATTACCTTGTGATTGGGCGTCCCGTTACTGCTGCTGTTGAACCTGAGTTAGCCTGGAAAAAAATTTGCGAGGAGTTAGCAACTGTGGCATGAATTCCAAAGCTAAAAAAAATAGATATCAAAGAATTGAGAAAGGGTTAAAGGGTAAGGGAAAAGAGAAAAATGCTAACCCTTTAATCTTTCTACTTTACCCTTTACCCAAATTTTGTAAGAAATCTAGTTATAGTTTGTGGATCGTAGCTTTTGGCTTTTGGTTATTCATTTTAAATTGCTTTACTTACCAAGCATTTGCCCAAAATCCTAAGTCTTCGCCAACAACCAGAGAAAAATCTTTTTGTTCACAGCAAAGTATTGAATTATTAACTACAAAGCTCCTGCTGGATTTACCTAGCTATGCCAATCGTGTGATTCAACGCGCCCGCCGCACTAGCAGAAAAATCGATGTTTTTAGTTACGTGTTAATGGCCGGAAGACCGGAATTTACACCACTACCCCTAAACTCAAGCGGAGATATCCCCAAGGAATTAAAATATACTGCTAAAGATGTTAATCAGGTGTTTTTTACTACTTTAGAACGTCGGTATATTGGTAAAAAAGTTGTGGAATTACAACAATTTCACTGGCTATTTTTAACAAAAGCTGATAATGGTTGGTGGATGGTAATGATGTTTTCTAGGACTGGTTCTGATCCTAAACAAGAAATTCCCACACCGCCACAGGATAGTAGTAACGGTATTGTTGCTCAAGGGATTAAAACGTGGTTAAGAGATTGTCGCGCAGGAAAAACTCCTCCAAGCAAGTCAACAAAAGCAAATTTTTGAGGATCAGCAGTACCTGACTTTCAAGAAGTACAAAGTCTAAAACCAATGTATAGCATATTGTTTCGCTTTCATGAAAAAATAAAATTAATTTAATTTTTATACCCGATTCGTATACCACTTTCCGAAATCATTCTTGACATACTGCCGCCCTAAAAACTGTATAATAATCAACTTGAACTAAATAAAATTCGATAATTTAAGAAGGATAAGAGACTTATGGCGCGTAGTAATGGCTTTTGGGCTGACTTTCGTAAGTTTCTAATGCAAGGTAACGTCATTGATTTAGCTGTGGCAGTCATTATCGGAGTTGCTTTCGGCAAAATCATCAATTCCCTTGTGGAAGATATCATTACACCTGTCATTTTAAATCCTGTACTCAAATCAGCAAGAGTAGATGACTTACAAAATTTATCAATCAATGGCATCAAATACGGTGTATTTCTGTCTGCAATCATCAACTTTTTAGTGATTGCTTTTTGTATTTTCCTGATTATTCGTGCTTTTGAAAAAGCAAAGAAAAGATTCGTTCGTAGTGGTGAGGCTGCTGAAGCAAGTGCAGTTGATCCAGCAGTTATAGCCCAAGAAAGATTGACCGACGCAATAGAACGTTTAACAACTACGATTGAATCTCAAACAAACAGATAGTTAATCATCAAAATATGTGGATGCGATCGCTCCTCAGAACTAGAAAATTGGTACTGGATTATCAAAAATCAAAGATAACTTGACTTGGTAAGTGATTGACATTTTGTACAGTACCAATTTCCTTAAAGTATAGATTGTGTAATCGATGCTCTAGCTTTTAATCCCCATCATTTCATTGTATTTAGCACGCACTGTTTGAATATCTTGCCACATCAACCATTTTGGTTTGCCAACTTCACGGGATTGGTTACGCAGCAAGTAAGAAGGATGAAAAATCGGCATACATAAACGTCCTTCCCATTCCATCCAAGTTCCGCGAATTTGAGTAATTCCTCGTTTATCGCCAATTATACCTTTGACAGCAGTGGCACCTGTCAAAAGTATGATTTTCGGGTCTACCAAGCGAATTTGTTCCAATAAGTAAGGTTTACAAGCCTCAATTTCTTCATTAGTAGGAACACGGTTGTTAGGGGGGCGACATTTATTGATATTGGCTATATATACATCTTTTTCTGTATCTAGTTTGACAGATTGGAGAATTTTTTCTAAAAGCTGCCCAGCCCGACCAACAAATGGTAGCCCTGTTTCGTCTTCGTTTTGTCCAGGTGCTTCACCTATAACCATGATTGGCGCTTTGAGATTACCGCGTCCGACAACAGTATGAATGCGAGTCTTTCCTAATTCACACCGATGACATTGGTTGCAATGCTGTGCTAATTCGATCATATCAGCATAAGTTCCCATTGGAATGGGAATTTTGGCATCTGTGGGAATCAATTCTTTTTTGTCAAAACTAGATTCCTGTACATTGGATTCCCCAAAAAGATTGAGTTGATGTTCGCTGCTCATGAAATTTTTAATATTAATCTAAGCACAAGGTGTTTAAGCTGAGTTAAATATTTACCCAAAAACTTGCACGTTCAGTCCAGCAGCGCCGCATCTTATGCCTGCTGATACTAATACTACGAAATTATACTTTCATTGCGCTATTTCTGAACCTTTGTGCGACTCAAACTGTTCTAAGTTTAACAAAATGGGAAATTTGTTTAATTTAACAGAAATTCAGTCATGATCAAAGCAATGGTAGCTTCATGTACTGGGGGAAAACAATGTCAGATACCCCGCTTTTTACTGATCGTACTCAAGCTGGAGAGAGACTAGCGGAAGTTGTTCAGGCAACCTTAATTAAACAAGCGTCTGAATCTGAAATCAAGCCTGTACCTATTGTCTATGCTTTACCACGAGGAGGACTAGAGGTAGCTGCACCAGTTGCGCGTGTTTTGGGTTGTCCATTAACGATATTAGTAGCGAAAAAGATTAGCCATCCAGAAAATCCAGAATTGGCAATTGGTGCAGTCACTGCCTGTGGTAGTGTAATTTGGTCCCAGCCAAGAAGATCCTACCAGAGACAAAATTTGCGATCGCATCAAACTTCATTGGATGCAGCGATTTATCAAGCTAAATCTTTGGAAGCGCAATTAAGTGTTGCTTGTCCACAGGTTAATCCAGAAGGCGCCACAGTGATTATCGTTGATGATGGGATTGCGACAGGAATGACAATAGCAGCAGCAGCGGTTGCAATCAGAAAACTTTCTCCCGCAGAAATTTGGTTATGTGCGCCTGTTGCACCTCTGAGATTATTACCCTGGTTACATCAATGGGGCGATCGCGTGATTGTTTTAGCCAGACCAGAACCATTTGCCAGTGTTAGCAATTTTTATCAGCATTTTCCCCAAGTAGAAACCACAGAAGCTCTAACATACCTTCAAAATCAATAGTTAGTTGTTGGTTGTTAACCATGCCCAATGCCCAATGCCCAAAACTCACACTCCCTCAACACCCAATCGCACAGCTTGCACTAAATCATTGGGTGTACCAATATCTAGATAGGTTCCATCAACAAACGTTTCAGCTTGTACGTGAAAACCCTGAGTAATTGCAGCCTGAATGATATTTCCTATCGGTATTTCTGGTAACTGTGACAAATTAGGATTTGCCTTGAGAGGAATAAGATACTCATGTAAAAACTGAGTAAAAGCGGGTGTCCAAACCGCAATACCCCACATGTAATGCAAATCTGACTGAGGAGGTTTTTCGATAATTAGCTGCACTCTACCTGTATCATCGAACTCAACCATACCAGCTTTCTCTGGTTGGTTGGTGGGGAACAATCCTAAAACCACATCTGCTTTAGTTGCTTGTTGACGTGCCAATACCTTGACAAATGCATCTTGGGGTTGAAACAAAATATCAGCAAAACCCAACGCTACCACCGCATCCCGAACAAAAGGATAAGCTTGATCCAAAGTAAATGGTACACCATAAGGCAAATCCATAATTAGATAGCCCAAGTTCATAGAAAGCATTCTACCGTCCCTGAAATATTCCGGAATATCCCACTTTCCCGGACGCAGAATAAAATATGCCTGATTAATACCTGCTAGTTGCATTTTTTCCAACAGATAGTGAGAAACTACCTTTGGTCGCCAATTATGTTGATCACCAAAATCTTGAAACCCAACAGGATATAATTCTTTGCTCAGTGGTAAAGGAGAAATTCGTTTTGCCAGTCCACCTGCTGGTAGTAATCCTATAATTTGGCGATCGCTCATAAATAATTTGTTGGTTGTTGATGGTTAGCTTAATCCAAAATTGTATAAAAAATACCCCCCTTCCCAAGCCATTTTGGCAACAGAAGAGGGTTACTTAATTTTAAGATCACAGTTGTAAATTACTTAACAGAAACTGCATCAACATCCACAGTGGCGCCGGAGGTTGAATCCTGAGTAGTATTAGCAGCTTGGGTATCTACATTGGCGTCTACAGTACCTCGACGCGCTTTGAAGCCTTCAATTACCAGCCCTGATACCTCAGTTACTAACAAAGTTAAAAGAAAAACATCATCAATTTCCCCCACAATCGGGAAAATATCTGGAATTATATCGAAGGGGCTGACAAAATATAGCAATGTTCCTAAAATCACCCACCAACGGTATTTAGGGCTACGAATTAAGTCGCGATACCAATTATAAAGAGATTGTATTGAAAATTTCATGACCTTCACCTCTCGTTACTCTTAATTTTGGCAAATCATTTTCCACACTTCCTGTGGGAATAACCGCCCTAAGATGGTTGGAAGATGCTACAAAACCTCCTAATTAAACTTGTATGCCACCTCAACTTTGGCCTTATATTAGTCCTGGTATTCCCGATGATTTATTCGAGCATTTACCGGGAATTCCCCTCAGTCAGAGAGAAATTCGACTGTTGTTGATTGCCCAATTACGTTTATTACCCAACACTGTTTTGTGGGATATTGGTGCGGGTACTGGTACTATTCCTGTAGAAGTTGGGTTGCTATGTCCCAAAGGGCGAATCATTGCCGTGGAACGAGATGAAGAAGTTGCTAACCTCATCCGTCGTAACTGCGATCGCTTTGAAGTCAAAAATGTTGAAGTCATTGAAGGTAGCGCCCCTGAGTGTTTGCATGATCTCAAAGAAACACCCCACCGTGTCTGTATAGAAGGTGGACGAGCCATCAAAGAAATTTTGCAAGCAGTTTGGCATTATTTGCCACCATCAGGCAGAGTAGTCGCCACAGCTGCTAATCTAGAAAGTCTGTATGCAATTTCTCTAAGCTTTGCTCAACTACAAGCGAGAAATATTGAAGTTGTGCAGTCTGCGATTAACCGCTTGGAAACACGCGGTTTTTCTCAAACTTTCAGTGCTGTCGATCCAATTTTTATCCTTAGTGGTGAAAAGCTCGATTGACATCCTCCCCACTGTAAAACGGATGGGGATTCTAAGAATCACTTCTTAGCTTTCCTAGTTTTGCCCTTACGGGTTTTCGGCACTTGGCTAGATATTTCTATTCTTTAGTCCCTAGTTATGCCTTGGTCTCGAATTTTTAGTGGAATTGTTGCGATCGTTGTCGCTTTATCGGCAACTGTTTTGGGCGGATGGTACTTTACCATCGTATTTGCAATGATCATCTTTTTAGGTCAAAAAGAATTCTTTAATTTAGTTAGAGCTAAAGGCATAGCTCCCACTGTGAAAACTACGATGCTTGTTAGTCAAATTCTCCTAGCAATTTGTACGCTAGATGGAAATTTGGCTGATGCTGTCATGCCAATAGCAGGTACTTTTATCTGTTTTTATCTGCTCTTTCAACCCAAAATTGCGACGATCGCGGATATTTCCGCTTCAATCTTGGGGCTTTTTTACACTGGTTATTTGCCGAGTTACTGGGTAAGGTTACGAGCGTTTAATACAACAGCCAGCAATCTTCCCTTGGGAGGCTACTGGCCGCCAAGTTGGTCAGATTTATTTGCACACAAACATTCAGTTTCTTTACCAGACGGTCTAACTGCTACAATGCTGACTTTCCTCTGCATCTGGGCAGCAGATATTGGTGCTTATACTTTTGGTAAATTTTTTGGCAAAACCCCTTTATCTGATATTAGCCCGAAAAAAACTGTAGAAGGTGCTGTGTTTGGTGTTGCGGCGAGTGTCCTCGTTGCATTTGCTGTGGCTTATTATTTTAACTGGCCCAAGTATCCTATTACTGGTTTGACTTTAGGTTTGTTAATTGGTGTAGCTGGTCTTTTAGGTGATCTGACAGAATCAATGCTCAAGCGGGATGCTGGAGTAAAAGATTCAGGACAATTAATTCCCGGTCATGGTGGCATTTTAGACCGTACTGATAGTTACATTTTTACTGCTCCTTTAGTTTACTATTTTGTATCCCTTATATTACCGTTGCTGATTTAGTTATTAGTTATACCCCAGGCTAACGCACCATCCCAACTTTTTGGTGCGTTATACCATTTCCCAACAATCTTGATAAAAATTATTCCCTTTGTTCTCCTAGTAGAGATATTAGAGACATTATTTTGATATTTCTCAATATTTAAGATAGTAATTACTCACAAAAAATATTAAGATTAAATCTAAATTTTGGATTCTCATTAAGATTGACTTTTTATCGATTTATCTATAAAAAATATAGCTAATTTGTTAAGTAAGTCAGATAAGCCAACAGTTTTAAGTAGTTTTGTAGGTTGGGTGTAGCGACAGCGAAACCCAACATTATAGTCTGGTTAATGTTGGGTTACACTCCGTTCCACCCAACCTACATAATGTCCTTTTTGAAAAACTCCTCTTTTCAAGATGGACGAGGTTTAAGTCAGATAAGCCAACAGTTTTAAGGCTTACAAAACAAGAGGATCGAAATTTTTCGGAAAGATGAGACTAATGATAGATGCGTAAGTAAGAAGTTTACCAGAAGGGATAAAGCGAATCCAAATTGTAATAAATCTATTTTAATTTGTAGTGATCCTGATGGTAAATATTACAAATTTGAATAATTTATTTGGGTAATTAACTCTGAAAAATATACTTTAATTAGGAGAAGATAATTATTGTCTCAATAAATTGAGAAAAGCGGCTGTCTTGCTATTTTACAAGAAGCTGTGTTTATTTCTAGGCTGCATTTCATTAACCACTTCGTACTTATACAAGTACTGTTTTGAAAGAAAGTGGCAGTAACAGCCCAGCGGCAAAGGAGAAGGTAATGCAAGGGGAAAAGTCCCTGGCCATTGATGTGACTAGATTAGATGCTCGTAAGCATGTCCTCACCAAGTCGCCCATATTATCAAGTCATGAATCTGGATGGAAAAATCTGGGTTTGGAGTATCACATCCAACCTGCCTACGAAAGCCCTGAACATTACTCTACGAATTATGTGCTTGTAATTCGGCTAAAATGCCAGTTAGAATTGCAAAGGTGGCTGGGAGAATGCCATAAAAGCGAAAACTCTTTGCCAGGAGACGTCGCAGTAATACCGCCTTACGTAACTCACAGAGCAACTACTATAGAGGAGTCTGAGTTTATTGCTTTGACTTTAGACTCTAATTTCGTAGCAAAAATAGCTTACGAATCTATTGATTCAGACGCGGTTGAGGTAACACCACACTTTTCCAAACCTGATCCATTAATTTATCAAATTACCCTTGCCCTCAAAAAAGCGCTAGAATACAATAGCCTGGTTAGTGGTCTGTATGCTGATTCTATGGCAACAGTATTATCAGCACACTTATTGCAACACTACTCTGCACCGAAACATTCTCTGCAAAACTATCGTGGTGGTTTACCCAGACATAAGCTACAACGGGTAACGGAGTATATCATTGATCATTTGGCAGAAGATTTGCTGCTAGGAGCAATGGCTCAGGAAGTTGGCATGAGTAGATACCACTTTGCCCGATTATTCAAACAATCCACAGGGCTTTCTCCTTATCAGTACGTAATTCACTGCCGCATTGAGCGTGCTAAGATGTTGCTCCTACAAAATAAACTAAAAATTTCTGAAGTAGCCTCTATAGTTGGTTTTGCGGATCAAAGCCAATTTACGCGGCATTTTAAGCGTATATTGGGAGTCACGCCCAAAGAAATCCGGAAAAAATAGCAATAATTTTCTAAAAAAGCAATAATCATCTATACAGCAACAATCAAGTTTCTATACCTTTAGATAGAAAGATTTAAAATCCCTATTGTCCTCGGCTAGTGGTGTTCAGCCCTAGCAATCCCCCCTATTTTTGCCCCAAGTAGTAGCTAGCTGTCTACAACCCAAAAATTGATGGAGGGATGGGAAAGTTGGGAGATGGGGAGATGAGCAATCATACTTTTTCTCTCCATTACCCCATCCACCCTATCCCCACAGACCCCTCAAAAATGCTGAGGCAAATATTAGGTGTGACGGGGGATTAAAGCTTAAGCAAAAGTCTGAAGAGCAATTTAACAGATACTTGTGCCAAAAGCGCTAGCTGGGCGTTATACCACTAGATCCTTTCTTCTTTAAGGAAATCTAATGAACGGTAGTAGCGAACCTCTCGGTAAAAGCCTTGATCAAACTGGAATTAGTCTACCTTTACAAGTTCGAGTGCAACTGATCGATATTCTCAATCAAACGCTTGCAACCACTATCGATCTCAAGACTCAAATCAAGCAGGCTCATTGGAATGTTGGGATGACAAAATCCTGTAACCTACACGAGTTGTTTAATGAAATCGCCACAGAGTTAGATGTGTATATCGATTTGCTTGCACACAGAGTCACAACTCTTGGGGGTTTGGCAATTGGTACTGCTCGGAGTGCAGCAGGTCTATCAATTTTACCTGAATATCCCTTTAATATTATAGAAGGTAAAGATCATGTGAGTTCGATCGCAGAGCGTTTGGCTATCTACGGAAATTTGCTCTGGGAAAACATTGATCGTACGGCTGTTTTGGGGGATGCAGATACAGCCTATCTTTACGCAGAAGTTTCTATGGTCGTTGATAAGCGTTTGTGGTTCCTAGATGCTTATCTAGTCAGTTCAGTTTTGGAAGTAGATCACCAGCTAGCTGAATATAACTAGATTAGGGCAGAGAGTCAATGGTCAATTGTCCATAGTCAATAGTCAATAATTTATTGTTATTACACTTGACTCTGGACACTGGACACTGGACACTGGACACTGGACAACATTAGTTAAGGGTTAACATTGATTCGCCCCTGACAAACTAACTTTCCTCTGATCAGCTTTAGTTGTTGGATATCAACATCAGAACCCAAATTGAGATAATATCCATCATGAGTTTCTAGCACTACCCCCATAGTATCTTTAGCTTGGATGTGCGATAACTGTAACTCACGACTACTTAGTAACTTGATGTCTGCACAAACTTGTGAGACTGTGGAACTGTTTTCGGGAGGTTGGAAAACATGAAGTATAATCCGGCTGTTGTCAAGAATAATTTTTTGGTAAAAAATTGACTTGGATTTTGGACACTGTTCTGGTAAAAGTTTATCCAGTACATCATTTAAGGCAGTCGATAATAAAGTAGATGAAGTAGAGGCATTAAGTTCATCTTCTTCCACTACTAGTTCGCCAATTACTGGTACAGTTTCTAACAGCCGTAATGGCTGACCCTTGAGTACTGAACCAATGTTGATCCGAATATTTTTG
Source organism: Pelatocladus sp. BLCC-F211 (assembly GCF_041928655.1). NCBI lineage: Bacteria > Bacillati > Cyanobacteriota > Cyanophyceae > Nostocales > Hapalosiphonaceae > Pelatocladus > Pelatocladus sp. BLCC-F211. The sequence continues at coordinate 10,267 of NZ_JBHFLM010000227.1, forward strand.
GCTACAAGTTGAATTTGGGTAATATGAAGACCTTGATAAACCGCATGACTAGCAAAAATCGACACCCAAGGAATGCAACCAGAGAGAATTTGGCGATCGCTCGCTTTGATCTCGACTTCCAATTGAGATACTTGGCTGACCTGGGATCTCAGCCATAATTTGAGTGCTGTCGTCAGTACGTTCGTAATAATGCGAACTTTTTTGCTGGAAGTTTGTGTTTCTAAATTGTTTTGTGCCATCTACCACTTTATTGATTACTTATGATTAATTACTTACAAATCTATAAATATTTAAACAACTCTTAACTTTATCATTTGCGGCGATTAACTACAAACCGCAAAGGTAAAGTTTTGTGCAATTAGCTGTATGTTTTACTATTGACTCAAAGTCAAGTAATTTCCGCATGGAGGAAAGGATACAAAAAATTTTATCCCAATGGGGTATTGCCTCACGCCGTCAAGCCGAAGACATGATTAGGCGATCGCGCGTGCGGATAAATGGCGAATTGGCGCACTTGGGTCAAAAAGTTGACCCTCAAAAAGATACAATCACTGTTGATGGTAAGTCAGTATCACCTGATCAACGTCCAGCTTTAGTGTATCTGCTACTGCACAAAGAAGTAGGTGTAGTTTCCACTTGCCACGATCCCCACGGAAGAAAGACTGTTTTGGATCTATTACCAACAGAATTACATTCTGGTCAGGGTATTCACCCTGTTGGTCGCTTGGATGCAGACTCTACAGGAGCAATTATACTTACCAACGATGGAGAGTTAACATTTTGGCTAACCCATCCACGTCATAATATCCCAAAAACTTACCAGGTTTTAGTAGAAGGGCATCCGACCGAATCAGTACTACGCACTTGGCGTCAGGGTGTGTTGTTAGATGGGAGAAAAACACGACCAGCACAGGTGAAATTAATCGAAAAATTTGCCGATACTACTTGTTTGGAAATCATTTTAAAGGAGGGGAGAAATCGTCAGATTCGTCGTGTCGCTGAACAATTAGGACACCCAGTAATTAAATTACATCGTACTGCCATAGGTAAAATTCAACTGCGATCGCCTGGGGGTAAACCATTACGTGAAGGTGAATATCGTCACTTAGAAGAAAGTGAAATTCGCTTTTTAGAAAAAATTAAAGCAAATTCCTATTAACGATTTAGCTGGATTTAAGGAGTGTAAATAAAAGATGAAATGGTTAAACAAAAAAAACAAGCATGAGTTAGTAAATCCATTGGAGCAACAGCGAAGAGAAAAATTAGCAGCCATGGGCGCACAACTTAGCTCCTCACGCCAGGACAAAGGTTTATCACTAGATGAAATGGTTGTACTGACCAGAATACCGCGACGACTGTTGCAAGCAATTGAAGAAGGTAATTTACAAGAATTACCAGAACCTGTTTACATTCAGGGTTTAATCCGGCAATTTGCTGATGCATTAGGCTTTAATGGTTCAGAATTTGCTAGTGATTTTCCAGTTGGAATTAATCGAGTTAGCTTACAATCTGGTTGGAAAAATAAATCGGTAGGTGAGTTACGTCCACTGCATCTTTATTTACTTTATATATTGATGATTTTTTGTTCTGTGGGTAGTTTATCTCAGTTATTGAATGCTAATGCTTTGCAAGCAGCAAACAATAATCAAAATATTTCCAAACAGAATCAACAGACTGTAAATCCATCACAAAAGTTTCAGCCTGTTAGCGACATGACTAGCAATCTTAATAGCGCTCAACAGGTACAAATAGGTTTGACCTTAACAGAAAAATCTTGGGTTCAGGTATTAGTTGATGGCAAAGTAGAGTATGAAGGCGAACTACCAGAAGGAACTCACCGGATTTGGAAAGCTCAAGAGCAACTAACAGTCAGAACAGACAATGCTGGTGGCGTATTGGTAAGTATCAATAAAGAAAAAGCCAAGCAACTGGGAGAACCAGGGAAACAAAAAGAAGTGACGATCGCAGCTAATACAAGGTCATAGTTAAATTGTGAAGGAGCTACTCGTGCTGTTAATGCTTTGTGCATAGCAGCACTATTTTTTTAGAAATCACAGATTTAAGACAATAGTAACGTCTAACAGTGGCAAATGATCGCAATTCTTTGCGATCACTGTTCGTATGAGTATCTTCATAGGCAAATTAAATAAAGGTTACGCTTTGGTTAAACTTTGAGGGCGAAGCATTTGCAATCTACATTTTTACTTACGAACTGCTTCCTTGCGAACAGTATTTTCTTTTCTTACTTCGTTAGAATAAACTCCTATCAGCTAATTTCTTCTATGCAAACTTTAATTTAGTCACCTACTATTACTGATGTCTGGTGATTAGTTGTGTTTGTTCATGCATACACATTATTTGCCTTACTATGTTGTTAACTCTAGTTAATCAACTTGAATTAGTGGCTAAGTATAGCTTAACGTAGGTATGCAAGAGTTTTTTATGAATAAGCTGGAAAAAATCTGTATTTAAATTGACAGATTAATATTTAACCTTCCAAGGGTGCCATATACCAAAGTTTACTTAGTAACTATTAATTCATCGGAGAGCCAAACTGTGATTATTTTTGCAGAGAACATGAACTATATTGATAAAATCAAGTTGTTCTGCGTATGGAAAAATAACAAAAAAGTTAAATCTTAAATTACCTATTTTTTCTAGGGGAATTTTTTATAAATTCTCTATTATTCTCTTTGATTTTTTTAAAATTATCTGCACAACTCATTGCTGGCACTAGAAGTTTGCAGTACCCTTGCGAGGTTTTTGATGGATTGGATTAGCTTACTCAAAGCTCAACAAGCTGATTTCCTGCAACGAGTGAAAAAACCAAGGACTCATGACGTATCTTTGCTAGAAACTCAAGTCAGAGGTTGTCACACTGAAATCATGGCATTCTCAGGTGAAGCACTGGAAAAAATGCTGACAGTTGCTTGCCAAAAAGCAGAAATTATTGGTAAAAATCCACCTCCTGTACCACCTGAATATCCAGAATTTTCTGATTGGAATATACCCTTTGATGCATATTTCCAGCAGCAAGCAGAAGATTATATTTTGCGGGAGCAAATTGTTGAGCAAATCATGCATCAATGCTTGGGTAAGTCGGTGAAAAAAGTGCCACAAGATGCCATCAACAACATGCTTTTGGATGAGGAAGGCAACTTACGTGGAGAAAGCAAGTTTCCTTATTTATTTCTCAACAATCCCAGCAATCCCAGCAATCAAATTCTTGTTTGTGTCGCCGATGGAGAAAGTTTTAATGGGATTAAAAAAAATAAAATTAAATGGTCAGTTACTCAAGAAGATATAAGAAATTACAGAGTCTTGATTTTTGTATGTCTGTTTTATCCATCTCATGGTGAAAGCGGCTACGAGAAACAAGCGATAGTTACTGGTTTTTTGCCGACAAATCAAATTGAATTTAGTGAACCAAAAATTTATCTATTTCCTAGTAATTTGTTGTATGCAGGTGGATTGAGTTGGTATTTAGCAACAGGAATTACCAAAGAAGATACGCCGCCATTATTTGATAAAATATTTGTGTCAGAAAAAACTCAAACTTTACCAGCAGAGCATCCCCTGAAAGGGATAATTGGAGATTGGCAATTTTGGCAAACACTCAAAGGACATAGTAGAGGAATTAACTGCCTTGCTTTTTATCCAGGAAGTAATAATAGCGGCCATTCTACTTTAGTAGCAAGTGGAAGTCGTGGAGAAACAAAATTATGGGATTTAACCAAGGGAGAACTAATAGGTACTTTATCAGAGCATCCTTGGATGTTGTCTGGATTAGTAGATGAAGTCAATGCTTTGGCTTTCAGTCCAGATGGGCATACTTTGGTAAGTGCTGGTGCAGATTCTACAATCAAAATGTGGCACGTCGGCGCCAGGGATTTGATCGATATTCTGCACAAGCATAATGGTATGGTGCGGTGTGTGGCGTTTACTCCAGACGGACGTATGGTAGCTACAGGAGGAGACGACAGAATAATCTGCTTTTGGGACTTGATGCAACGCCGCGTTATAGTGGCTCTATCTTTGGATGATACTGCGGCTCATTCTCTAGCTTTGAGCCAAGACGGAGAAATTTTAGTTACAGGTAGTTACCGCAAAATCAAGGTATGGCAAGTTTGTCAACAAGCAGAAAGTAAGGCTCCTAATGCCCAATTATTACATGCTCTGACTGGTCATTCTCATATTGTGACTTCTTTAGCGATGAGTAGCGATCGCAAAATTCTTGTCAGTGGTAGTCGAGATAAAACCATTAAAATTTGGCAATTAGAGACGGGCGAATTGCTACACACTCTCAAAGGACACGGAGATGGAGTGTATGCGATCGCTCTTAGTCCTGATGGACAAACTATCGCTAGTGGTAGCGCTGATCAAACAATTAAATTGTGGCACTTACAAACTGGTGAATTATTAGCTACATTCACAGGTCATCATCACACAGTGACAGCAGTAGCGTTTACTGCTTCCGGGGAAATTTTGGTGAGTGGGAGTTTGGATAAGACAATTAAAATATGGCAACGGAGTTAAATCTTCTAAAAATATTTTGGGCAAATGCCCAATGAACTATAGTGCATAACTATGTAACTTTAAAACAGTTGCCCTTGCAGATAAAGATGCATGTTATACGAACTTCAATGCCTTAAGCAACTGTCTACTTGTCGAATAGCTATTGTGCGATCGCTCCCCGCTTTGAGTGATTTACTTTGTACTGTACCAGCCTTAAGAGCGCTGAGAGCAGCTTTTCCTCAAGCTGAAATTACCTTCATTGCTCCAGCTTCGGCACGTTCTTTTGTAGAACGTTTCAACCATTATCTTGATCAGTTCTTAGAATTTCCTGGCTATCCAGGAATGCTAGAAATACCACCTTCAGTTCACAAATTACCAGAGTTTTTGGTAAAAGCTCAAGGGCAACATTTTGACTTAGCATTGCAAATGTATGATAACGGCACTATTAGTAATTCCTTTACTGCTTTACTTGGCGCTCGGATTAACGCAGGTTTCCGTCTTCCTGAACATTATTGCCCGAATCCAGATTACTTTTTGTCTTATCCCCACAACGAACCAGAAATATGGCGTCATCTGCGGTTGATGGAATTTTTAGGGATACCACTTCAGGGAGATGAACTGGAATTTCCGTTGCAAAATGAAGATTTTGGGGTTTTACAACATATTCCTGATAAATATGTCTGCATTCATCCCGGTGCTAGTTTGCCAGAAAAACGGTGGTCTTTGAAAAGCTTTGCAATTGTTGCTGATGCGATCGCTGCTAGTGGGTATCAAGTAGTGCTTACTGGTATAGCATCAGAAGCAAATTTAACACAGTCATTAGCGGCAATGATGCGTTGCAAACCGATTGATTTGGCTGGAAAGACTAGTTTAGGTGCAATGGCAGCGCTTTTGAGTAAAGCTAGTCTACTAGTTTGCAACGATACGGGTGTATCACATTTAGCAGATGCTTTAAAAGTAAAGAGCGTTGTGATTTTTACAAATGCATCAATATATAGATGGGCGCCTTTGAACCGTGAAATTCACCGTTCTCTCAGTCCTAGTTTTATACAGATGACGGATGTAGAAGAATTATTTGTAGATTCTACGACCAATCTCGGTGATATAAAATTTGGTGGTTTTTATTTTCCCGTTATACCAGAAGTAGTAATAACTCAGGTAGAAGACCTCCTGGCGATGGAAGCTTCAAATGTTACTTGATTTTTGGTTCAGTTTCCGCAGCAGCAAAGCCAAACGGATTTGTACTGCATCATCGAAGTGGCGGGGATTAAGCCCGGTTAACAGCTTCACCTTATCTAATCGATAACTCAAAGTATTCCTGTGAATAGAAAGCCGATGAGCTGTCGAAGAGGAACAGCAGTCTTCCGCAAAGAAAGTATCAAGAGTAGCCAACAATTCCGGTTCGTGGTTCAGAGGACTAAGCAAATAAGCAGCTAGTTCAATTTTTGTACGCTCATCCCCAATACCGACAAACGCAGTAATTCCTAATCCATCTAAACAATATACTTGGTTGCGATCGCTTAGTGTAGTTTGATTAATTACTAGTTCTACAAGTTCTTGAACTAAACGAGAAGAAATTACTTCACTGTTGCGTGGTTTGCAAACAATAACTTCACCAACTTGTGTATTTAATGATAATGGCACTCGCAAATAGTTAGAAGCTTTTTCTTTATAAATGTAGTTGAAAGAATAATTAATTAACTTGGAGTTGCTACTAGCAATCACATAAGCATCTTGGTCTATAACAAAAACTTCGGCACACAATAACTGTGCTACACATTCTGTAACTATTGTGGCAATTTTTTCAAATTGTATAGTAGTGTTCAACAAAGCGTTCATTTAATCAAACTCAAGGGCGCTGTCATTCGATTTTGGATTTTGGATTTTAGATTGACAAAATGACTATTATTTTAAATCTAAAAAGTAGTCAACTTTACATTTTTCTTATTTGAATAATTTGCTAGAAAAGTTGGTTTAATAAATCTATAAATAGCTAACTAAATTTTAGCTCCAAAAGCATCTTTCTTAAGTTGTAATTAAAATTGTGAATTTTGTGAACACTTATAAACAAAATTAAATATGGGTATTTTTTTAATTAATAAATGCCTAATTTTAATGCTATTTTACTTAGAAAATCAACAGCGATCGCTCTTTTGTGGGGCGATCGCTGTTCAAGCTTAGATTTAATCTAAAATTCTCACACCAGCAATGTTTGCATCAAGGGTTTATCTTCTGAGACTTTACCTGTTTGCAACCATTCTTCTAATTCTGCTGGTGCTTTGGCTTGGCTGAGTTTTTCCCGTAGTCCTACACCTTCAAGAATTTCTTTTTGCAACAATTCTTGAGCGGTTTGCTCTAATAAATCACGGTTTTCGTGCAAAATTGTCAAGGCAATGTGGTGAGCATTATCTACTATTTGCTTCACCTCGCGATCAATTTCTTCAGCTACTTTCGGACTGATAGAACGACGAGGATTACCGTAACCTTCAATAAATTGCTGTTGAATCTTATCAAACGCTACAGGGCCGAGTTTATCGCTCATCCCGTAGAGAGTAATATAACGTTCTGCCAAATCAGTAGCTTTTTGAATGTCATCACTAGCACCAGTGGAGACTTTACCAAATACTGTTTCTTCTGCGGAACGTCCACCCAGCAAGATCGCAATTCGACCGCGAATTTCATCTTCGATCATCAAAAAGCGGTCTTCTTCTGGCATCTGAATCGTGTAACCTAAAGCACCTACGCCTCTAGGAACCACGGAAATTTTTTCAACTTTACCAGCTCCGGGCATCAAAGCACCAACAATGGCGTGACCAACTTCGTGATAAGCTACGGTTTTCTTCTCAGTTTCATTGAGAACACGAGAGCGTTTTTCTAAACCAGCCACCAGACGCTCGATCGCTTCGTTGAAATCAGCCATGACTACCGCTTGACGATTTTGGCGTGCAGCCAGCAATGCAGCTTCATTCACCAAGTTAGCTAAGTCTGCTCCCGCAAAACCAGGAGTTTTAACGGCAATTATCCCCAAATCTACATTATCAGCCAACAAGACGTTGCGGGCATGGACTTTGAGAATTGCTTCCCGACCAATTTTATCAGGACGATCCACAACTACTTGGCGGTCAAAACGTCCGGGACGACGCAAAGCTGGATCAAGGACTTCTGGACGGTTGGTAGCGGCGATGATAATGACGCCAGTGTTAGCATCAAAACCATCCATTTCGGTGAGTAACTGGTTGAGGGTTTGTTCCCGTTCATCGTTACCACCCATGATTTGACCTGCACCACCACGAGATTTACCCAAGGCGTCTAATTCATCAATAAAGACAATACAGGGTGCTTGTTGTTTGGCTTGTTCAAATAAATCACGGACACGGGCCGCACCTACACCCACAAACAACTCGATAAATTCTGAACCAGAAATACTGAAGAAAGGTACACTAGCTTCTCCTGCAATAGCTTTGGCTAAAAGTGTTTTACCTGTTCCTGGAGGCCCTACCAACAGTACACCTTTGGGGATTTTTGCACCCAAGCGAGTGTATTTAGCAGCATTTTTTAGGAAGTCTACGATTTCTTCTAGTTCGGCTTTAGCTTCATCTACACCAGCAACATCGATAAATTTAACGCCTGTTGTTCCTTCGGAATAGATCCGCGCTTTACTTTTACCAACTGTCAGCGCCGCAGGGCCGCCACCGCCACTACGATTAAGTAAAAAGCCCCAAATTCCAAAGAAAATTAATGGTGGTATCACCCAACTGAGGATAGTGGAAATCCAGCCAGTTTGGTTTGGTGGTGGTGCAGCAAATTCCACATTATGATCGCGAAGAATCTTAGGTAAATCCAGATCAACTGCTATGGGTGTGGTTTGGAAAACCTGTTCTGCTGGTTTACTATCAGGGGTTTGAGTTTTGAGCGAATATTCAATGCGATCGCTACCCACAACCGCCCGATCTACTTTACCTGCTTCTACCTGAGCAACAAAATCACTATAGGGGACTTGCGGTATCCTGGGGCCAAGGAAGCTAGGAACAATCAAGTTAAGAATAAACAATAGAGTCAAAAGGATCAGCAAGCTACCACCAAACTGGCGTATCCTTGGGGGTTTAATTTGTTTGTTATTATTAGTTTCTACAGGCATTTTTGCTTTATTCTCCAATAGAAAGTTTTTTGTCATTAGTTATTAGTTATTTGTTATTTGTCCTTTGTCCTTTGTAATAACCAATGACCAATGACCAATGACCAATTTCTTGTACAGACGCGAGGAACATCGCGTCTAATGACCAATGACTAACTCAATAAAAGTGCGAATAAGCCACACAATGCGATACCATCAAATACACCCGCACCTCCAATACTCAATACTCCTGAACTTTTAGCGACAATATCTTTGAGGTGCAATAAATCAGCACCGATTAAAGTTCCCAAAATACCACCTGCAAAAGCAACGGGAGCAGCATGGGAAGGGACAATTAACATAGCTGACACAGCAGCTGCTAAGGGCGCTAGTAAAGGGTTCATTTGTATACCAATTCCAGGTACTACCTGCGCTGCATAGTAGCTGACTGCGCTCACAATTGCAGTAACAGACAAAATAGCTAATATATTTCCTTGCGTAAATTGATACAGTGCTATTAGTACAGGAATTAAACCACCACCAACATTGAGGGCTATGACAGTGGAACGTTGCACTTTCCTCAAAGGAATTCCCCAAAACTCCTTTAACCACAAATCAATAAAGTCATTGGCGACAACAATTTGAGATTGAGCGCGATACAAAGGAATATTGATGGTGCTACCTAAAATGATCAGCGTCAATAATAGAAAAGCCATATTAGGAGAAAAACCTAACTTGGCTACTGCGATTTGTACTACATCTACTGCTAGCACAAACCAAAGAAAAGGAACTAGTAGTAATAGCAGCAGAAATAGTAGTAGTGAAACTGGCAAATAGATCATAAGAGGTGTGCAAGCAGAGAGTTTGCTTTTGCTCTACTTGATATTTATTGTAAAAATTGGATGTTACAATTCGTTATCGTGTCTACCGCCCAGAACAATGTGAATAGCCGTACTTTCTATGAAAAATCAACTTGGATTTCTTTTAAAGGTATTTTTACTCTCTGCTGTGATTTCGTTATTGATTAAGTATGCAGGCCCTTTTCTATTCATCCCTGCAACATCAATCAATGCCTTAATTATAGTTTTATTACCGACCGTGATGATGGCGATCGCTCTGCTGTGGCGATTCCAAACCCACAAACAAAGCTAGCTAGAGAATATTTTCAATTGGGAAAGGGGAAGATTAAAGGGAAAAGAGATTTCAAATTTCAATTCTTTTTACCCTTCACCCCTAGATTTGTTTGCAATAAACTCAGATCATGTCGATTGAGCAAACAAAACAGGAGAGCGATCATGGAAGTAAAAGCAGCAGTGGCTTACGAACCAGGCAAACCTTTGACTATTGAGACTGTACAATTAGAAGGCCCCAAAGCTGGGGAAGTCATGGTAGAAATCAAAGCCAGTGGAGTTTGCCATACAGACGCTTACACTCTTTCTGGTAAAGATCCAGAAGGATTATTCCCAGCAATTTTAGGACACGAAGGCGCTGGTGTTGTTGTTGAAGTGGGAGAAGGCGTCACCAGTGTCAAACCAGGGGATCATGTTATACCCCTCTATACTCCCGAATGCCGTCAGTGTGAATATTGTCTAAGTTTCAAAACCAATCTCTGTCAAGCGATTCGCGCCACCCAAGGAAAAGGTGTTATGCCTGATGGTACAAGTCGCTTTTCGATTGATGGTAGGAAAATTCTACACTACATGGGTACATCTACCTTTGCTAATTATACAGTACTACCAGAAATTGCTGTTGCTAAAATTCGCCAAGATGCCCCTTTTGATAAAGTTTGTTACATTGGCTGCGGCGTCACAACAGGTATTGGTGCAGTTATCAATACGGCAAAAGTCGAACCAGGAGCGAATGTAGTCGTTTTTGGCTTGGGTGGTATTGGTTTAAATGTTGTCCAAGCAGCGCGGATGGTGGGAGCAAATATGATTGTCGGGGTAGATATTAACCCCAATAGACGCGCCTTAGCTGAAAAATTTGGGATGACGCATTTTGTTAATCCCAAGGAAATTGCAGGTGATTTGGTTCCTTATTTAGTTGATTTAACTAAAGGTGGTGCTGACTACAGTTTTGAATGTATTGGTAATGTCAAAGTCATGCGCCAAGCTTTAGAATGTTGCCACAAAGGTTGGGGTGTCAGTGTAATTATTGGTGTGGCTGGTGCAGGTGAAGAAATTAGCACCCGCCCATTTCAACTTGTAACTGGACGTGTTTGGAAAGGAACAGCTTTCGGTGGCGCGAGGGGACGTACAGATGTACCGAAAATAGTTGACTGGTACATGGAAGGTAAAATTAACATTGATGATTTGATTACCCATGTCATGCCAGTTGAAGAGATTAACAATGCTTTTGATTTAATGCATAAGGGTGAATCAATTCGTTCTGTAGTGACGTTTAATTAAGGAAAATGGATAAAATCAAGTTGTAGGGTGTGTTACGCTTCGCTATAACGTTGATATTGACACTCTTTATCTTTATGCTCACTCTGCGATACTCTGCGATACTCTGCGATACTCTGCGTTGAAAGTTGCTAATCTTCTACACAAAACACTACCGAATCTACGGTTTGTAATGAAGACTCTCAGTCAAGCTAGCAGATTGTAACGACGAATATCTATGTCACTAGCAACCAAGTCTTGGAGTTTAGCTACTGCTGTCTGAATATGTGCTGAAGCAAGATGAGCATCTAAGGTTTCATGAGAAGCCCATTCTTCGACAAAGGTAAATTCTGTAGGATCAGACTGGTTTTGCAGCAATTCATACTTGATACAACCATTCTCCTGACGAGTAGGCTCAATTAATTCTAAAAAAACAGCTTTGAGTTCTTCAACTTTTTCTGGATGAGCGCTGATACGGGCAACTACACGAATTGATTTAGTCATTGGTCAAGGGTCAAGGTTCAAGAGTCAATTGTTAATAGTCAAGGGTCAAGGGTCAATTGTCAAGGGTTTTATGTCTGCCACAAAGATTTTGACAGGCTAAAAGAGTTCGTAGTAAGGACTTTAGTCCTTTCTTGAGGACTAAAGTCCTTACTACAAACCTATCAAAATTACTGTGCTGGAGTACTACTGTATAAGATAACTGTGCCAAACAGTTTCAGCATTTTTACGACTCTGTTCTGGAAGCAGTAACCGCCATGTCTTACCTTCTTTTTGCAGTTGTAGATAGACTTCAAACGGTTTGTCTGGTTGTGTTAATTTTCGTTTTGGTAGCTTGAAGGTGAGATTGTAGGTACCACGAACTTGGTAGGTAATGAGATTTTGGATTGTCAGAGGTTTTTCTTGAGTAATTGACAGGTGCTTGATTTGAAACCCCTGGAAATCAAGATCCAGCTGTTGGTTGAGTTGCTGTTGCGTTTTCTCTAACTGGAGTGCGATCGCTTTTTCCACTAACTGACTAGGTGGTGCAAGTACACTGGTAGTACATGCAGTCAGTACTAATAGTAAAATGAGAATAATTATTAGCCGCATTTTTCGCCGTGTAAGTCCTAAAAACAAATTTTTAGGGCAAAATCAGGAATTTATACTACTCTGCCTGTAGCATATACCAAGCTTGAGACTGGTCTGAAGCCAAACAGCCTATTTTGATAATTTTCTTTTTCTAATGAGTTTGTATAGTTTTATTTTTGACTTTTCAAGATATTTTCAAAGCTCCTTTAATTTATCAGTTTTTTATTTCTGCAAACAAAATAATCTTAAAACCAGCAAGTAGCCTTATTCTAGCTATCTATATTTAGATGATGCAGAAAAAATATAAATTTTTTCTAAAATTTCAGATATTAATTGCTTGTTTTAAAATCACTATCGTTAATCTTACAATGATACGGTAATTACTTACTTTTTCTCTGTAAAGCAATGATAAATTTTTGATAAAACCTATGATGATTTATTAGACAAATACACTGAATAATACTTACAATACAGCAGAACTAAGTATAATGAAAAAATAAATACCGATGTCAAAATAAGTATTAAGCACAAAAACCCCTTCTACCTTACCTTCTGGCAACTTTGACGAAAGATAATTATGTATAGTCACTTTTCTGGAAAAGCAAATAATTGAAGTTATGAGCACAATTGTTAAACAAATACGAAATCACATTTTAAAGAATGTGTATCAAATTTCGTTCTTGCAAAATCAAGCTGATCGAAATTATCAAGCTGCACTTGAACAGCACTTGCCAAATTTACCAGTGCTTTCAGTAGCTGATTTAAATTTAGTTGAATCTATCAAGCGTGAAGGAGTAGTGGTAACTTCACTAGAAGCCTTATCTATTCCGCATACAGATAAAATGTTTTTGGCTACACAAAAATTAATGCCAGAAATACCAAAGAATCTTTCTGGAGAAGACAATGAATATGTTGTTCATGCTAGTGCTGAACAAATGATGCAGTATCCAGAAATATTTATGTGGGGCTTGGAAAAACGTTTACTCAATATAGTTGAGAATTATATTGGTCTACCTGTAGCCTATCATGGAGCATATTTTCGCAGAGACCTTGCTAATTCTGTTGAGCGGAAATCTCGGTTATGGCATATAGATGTAGAAGACAGAAAAATTCTCAAGGTCATTGTATATTTAAATGATGTAGATGAGAATTGTGGTCCTTTTCAATATATTCCACTATCTTTAACTTCGACTGTAGCTCGTTCTTTAGGATATAAACATGGTTATATTCAAGAAAAAAATTTGCAAAAAGCTTTATCACAATCATTATGGAAATCATGTACTGGGAAAGCTGGAACAGTAGTTTTTGCGACTACTTCCCAAGTTTTTCATCGAGGTAAGGTTCCTGTAGACCAAGATAGATTCACAGTTTTCTTTGATTACACAAGTAGACAACCTCAATATCCCTTTTATTGTAAATCATCTCTTCCTGGTGAAGACTTGCTATCACTAGCAGGCAATTTTTCAGAACAGCAAAGACAGTGCGTTTTTTGGCGCCCAAGTGTGTAAAGATATTTTTGAAGCCGTCATGTTCTGCATAAGCTCCGCCGCACAACAACAGAGTTTAGAGAATTATATCTACTCAATTAGAAAGCTAGTAAGTACATAAATTCTATTTTGAGTTTTGAATTTTTACTTTTCTTTCTAATTAAACATCTTGAAAATATGCAGGATAACGCACAGTACCAATAATGTTTGTCAACGCAGCAGGTTTCAACTCCAATACCATAAACACTTCATCAGGAAAAGATAGGGATGATCGCAAACCAAATTTACCTGCGGTTTGAAAGCCAAAGCGTTGATAATAGGCTGGTTCCCCAACAACTATAACCACAGGATAATCAAATTCACGACATTTTGACAAACCAGCCTCCACCAGTCTACTACCAATACCTTGACGCTGATGTGATGGTTTTACGGCTAGTGGTGCTAGCGCTAGTGATGGGATAGTTTGGTTAGGTGTTTCGATGATAATCTGACTAAAAAGAATGTGTCCTAAGACTTCTAAATTTTCTACTGCTATTAATGACAATTCAGGAATAAAATTCTCTGATTTACGAATAATATCTACAAGTTCAGCTATCTTGACTTGACCAAAAGCTTCTATAATTAATTGGCGAATTGTTAAGATTTCTGTGTAACTTTCTGGGATAATATTAACCATTTGTCATTAGTCATTTGTTACTTGTCATTGGTAAGAATTACAATATTATTTGCATTTTGTAACTCGCGTTCTGTTTCTCTTCACCAACTTACTTAATTAAGCCGATTTCCATTGAATAATACCTTGATCAAAAATGCGGTTAGCTGTATCTATCCCCCTAATTTCTATTCGGTCATAAAACACTTCATAAGCTGCGAAACTCAATTTTTCGGCAGAATATTCAGTCCATTCATTTTTACCAACAGGACGAGTTCCTGCACCACCCCCACAAATTAAATAAGTTGTACCATTGATAGCACGGGTACGTTCATAATGGTGTTCATGTCCATTGATATAAAGTTGCACACCATATTTTTGAAACAAGGGAGTAAAAGTCTTAATAAAATCAGGATTACTACCATAGACACCTGATGCATAAATCGGATGATGACCAAAGACGATTTTCCAAATAGCATTACTTTGGCTTAACTCTTGTTCTAACCAATTTAGCTGGTTAATCCAGTCAGCATTACTATTAGTATCTAGGGCAAAAAATTGTACTTTATCCCGACGAAATGTATAGTAGCGTCCTTGCATATTAAAGCCTGCATATTTAACTTGCAAGTCTCCGTTGGCAGTGCGAATATCATGGTTTCCTAAAGCAGCTTGGAATTTTACACCTTTTTTTAGTAATGGAGCATAGGGACGCTCAAAGACTGCGTTAATTTTCTCAATTTCACCGTTGGTATAAATATTATCTCCTGCCAAGATAACTAAATTATAATAATTTTTATTGTGATAATTAGCCATCGCTTTAGCGACAGCATATTGGCCTTTTGCACCTGTACCCGTATCTGCTACAGAAACAAAGCGTAATAATAAATCTTTTTTGGTAGATGGAATAGCAGCTATAGCCTGTGAGGTTTGCTCATTATTTTGGCTAAAAATCTGACGGCTAAGACTAGCTAAAAATCCCGTACCAATTACACTTAGTCCACCTAAAAATAAAAATTGACGACGTTTGAGTTTCATATTAGACAAAAATCATTAATTAGGTCAGTTTAGCGCAAGCATTGAAATGATACATTAAGGCTGGGGAGGTTGCAGCCAGAATATTAAGTTTTTGATTCGCTGCTCTGAGTGAAAGTTCCATGTCACAGGACAATCAGAATTCACAGCCATCTTCTTCGCCGCAACCAGAGGAAAATACACCTCGCCAGAGAAACAACCAAAGAGGACAGTCTTTTTGGAAGACTAAAACTATCCAAATTCTCAAAGGTGCGATCGCACTTTTAGAAACGACAGTAGACAAGCTAGAAACAGAGTCCCCTCCCGGTGATGTATCTGCCAACTGGTGGAGTAGTCTGTTAACCAAAATCCGCTCTTTTTTACCAGCAAATATATCAGCAAATTTATCAGATACAGCTTTGACAGGAGCGATCGCCATTTTTGCTGTCATCTTAGTTTGGACTACTTCCAGCCTTTTCACAGGTAAATCCACCGAAATTGCAACTACTCCTCCTACTCCTGCAACTTCCCCTACCCCCCTGACCTCCCCATCTCCAGAACCATCCCCGCTTGAAGAACCAACTACAACAGAAACACCACCACCTGTAGAGGAAGAACCCACACCAATACCAGAGGAAGTTACTCCAGAACCAGAAATAACTCCCACACCAACACCAACACCGACGCCAACACCAACGCTAGTATTAACACCAGAACAGATTTTAATTGCAACGATTGAAAATCAAGTAGCAGAAGTTAGCGATCGCTTTGCCTCTGGACTTGTAAAATCGATCCAAGCTAACTTTCTCACCAGCAGTTTGGATATCAAAATTAGCGATGATTGGTATACCCTCACCGAATCCGAACAGAATAAACTCGCAGCCGAAATTCTCCAACGTTCTCAAGAACTCGACTTTACCCATCTAGAAATTAGCGACTCGCAAAATCGGTTAGTAGCCCGTAACCCAGTTGTCGGTACTGAGATGGTAATTTTTAGAAGACAAGTTTAATATTTGTCATTAGTCATTAGTCATTAGTCATTTGTGATTGGGAGAAATTTCTCCCTTGTCCTCCTTGTCCTCCTTGTCCCCGATCCCCAATCCCCAATCCCCGATTTTAATATCCTCTCGGCGCTCCTTCACCACGGGGGTCTGTGGCTGCTTCTAAACTTCCGTCAGACGTAACTGCGATCGCGTTAATATTTCCCCAAGGTTGAGTTTGTTTAATTTTATGTCCTCGACGCTGTAATTCTGCCAAGGTGAGAGTATCTAAACCAAAAGGTTCGATTCGTAATTCATCAGGAAGCCATTGATGATGAATGCGGGGGACAGAAACAGCTTCACCGACATTCATCTTGTACTCTAATACGTTCAGGATGACTTGCAGCACTTGGGTGATGATTGTTCCCCCACCAGGCGCACCCACTGCCAGTCGTAGGCGACCATTTTCTGTGACAATGGTGGGAGTCATACTGGATAAAGGTGTTTTGCGTGGTGCGATCGCATTAGCTTCGTTACCCAGTAAACCAAAAGCATTCGGTACTCCTGGCGCCGCAGCAAAATCATCCATTTCATTATTGAGGACAATTCCCGTCCCCTGAGCAACGACACCAGCACCAAACCCCAAGTTAACAGTAAAAGTTAGACTGACGGCGTTGCGTTGTGCATCGACAACGGTAAGATGGCTTGTTTCTGTAGACTCATAACGAGGTTTATAGAATGTTTCTTGTGTGTTGCGAGTAGTCAGAAAATTATTAATAGAGGGTATGAGTCCCTGCTTTTGCTTGCCCAGAACAGGTTGAGGGGTCAGATTCTGTTCTAACATTTTCATAGTTGCAGGCTGAATTTCCTTTGCAGGTCTAGCCCTATTGATCATAATTTCAGATCGCCGCAGTTGGGCATAGCCAGGGCTAATTAGTTGTTGTACAGGTACTTTGACAAAATCAGGATCGCCTAACAATTTCGAGCGATCAGCATAAGCAATTTTCATCGCTTCCACCATCAGGTGAATTGCATCGGGATGATGCCAACCTAAAGATTTTAAATCGGTAGAACCGATAATATTTAACATTTCTAATAAATGTACACCTCCAGAAGAAGGAGGTGGCATTGAACAAACTCGTGCTTGACGAAAATTACCACAAACAGGAGTACGCCAAATAGGTTTGTAAGATTTCAAGTCTTCCAGAGTTACCAAACCACCATTTTTTGCCATGTCAGCAGCAATAGCACGGGCAATATTTCCACTGTAAAAACTCCGTGCATTCTGGGAGATTGCTGTTAAAGTTTTTGCTAAGTCACGCTGTAACAGTTTTTCTCCAGGTTGATAAAATTCCCCATTGCGAGTAAAAATTGCTCGTGCGGCTGGATTATTGAGAATTACTTGCTTGCGATTTTCGTCGGCTGCGAGCGAACGCCATCTCAGCTGAGGACTCAGGATAAACCCATCTTTGGCAAGAGCGATCGCAGGTTTGACAACCTCTGCCCAAGGTAACTTACCATAATGTTGATGCACTTCGTACAGTCCCGCCACCGTCCCCGGTGTTGCTACAGCTAAGTGACCATTTATACTTAAATTTGGACGTACTTTACCCTGAGCATCCAAATACATATTTCTCGTTGCTTTCAGGGGTGCGCGTTCGCGAAAATCTAAAGCTTTAATTTCTCCGGTTTTAGCATCGCGAAACAGCAAAAAGCCACCGCCACCAATTCCTGCCGAAAATGGTTCCACTACAGAGATAGCGAAAGTCGTCGCCACAGCTGCATCAACTGCGTTACCACCTTTGCGTAACATTTGCAAACCTGCGTCACTCGCCAAGGGATTTGCAGATACTACCATAGCTTTTTTGCTGCGTAGGGGTAAGCTAACGGTAGCACTTACCTGTTTGTGGTTGTAAAACAGTAATGCAGAAAAACACAGATGAAAAGCAAATACTGAAACCTGCGTGTAGCGACGTAGATTAGGCATTTTAATTGAGTACACTCAGATTCTCATCGTATCACGCAAGTGGTAAACCGATGCATTAACAAGTAAGCCAATACATTAACATTTGAAAAAGAATATGACAGACCATATTGTAGAGACGCGTAGACGCTCGTAAGAGCGGCTTCTCGTAAGAGTATCATCGCGTCTCGAACCAAGGATGTGTTGCTTGAAAGGTTTTTCATCATGGACAAAGTATTGGAACAAACATCTTCGGTGATGCTGCGTGGGGGACGACCCGACGACGCGCTCCCCTGCGGCACCATTTTGTATCAAGGGTTCCGCACCATCGCAGAACAGCACGGCCTCGTACCCGACTTTTCTTCTGCGGAGTTAGGGGCGGAAATGTTGATCGAACTTTTAGCGAACCCGACGGTTTATTCGGTTGTGGCTGAGGCTGAGGATGGGCGTGTCATCGGCAGCAACTTTTTGTGGGAAGGCGACACAATCGCCGGCATCGGCCCCATTACGGTAGACCCCGCCGCACAAAACAGGTCGGTTGGTCGTCGCCTGATGGAACATGTTTTACAGCGGACACGCGAAAAACGGTTCGCCGGGGTGCGGCTCGTTCAAGCCGCGCATAACAGCTGCTCGCTTTCCCTGTATACAAAACTCGGCTTCGATGTGCGCGAGCCACTGGCAAACCTTCAAGGACAGCCGCTCGCCTTGACGATACCCGGTCGCACCGTTCGTCCGGCGACTGAAGCAGACCTTGCTGCGTGTAATCAACTCTGCGATCGCATTCATGGTCATGACCGGGCGGGCGAACTCAAGGCAGCTGTCGGGCGGGGTACGGCAATGCTTGTCGAGTATGATGGGCGCGTATCGGGCTACGCCACCGAAATTGGCTTCTTTGGTCACGCTGTTGGCGAGAACAATGAGGACTTAAAGGCGCTCATCGGGGCGGCTCCAGAGTTTACTGGGTCGGGCTTTTATCTTCCGATGCGTAACGGCGATCTGTTCCGTTGGTGTTTGAACCATGGCTTACGTATCACCCAGAGCGCAAGGTTGATGAGTCTCGGACTGTATAACGAACCCGCAGGGGCCTTTCTACCCTCCGTCTTGTATTAATAGCAGCATTAACCGCGCTGCCAAACGTCAAATAATGTGAGTTCAGCAACGCCCCAATTTTTAGTAATGGCTACCGGATTTGCGATGCTGAATGGCGGTGACACCAGTTGGTTCCAACACTTCGCCTTTGTCTACAGTGGCATAAATTAACCAGCGATCGCCACATTCAGTTCGTTGTTGCACGGTACATTCTAAATACGCTAGGGCGTCGTTCAGAATTAAACAACCGTTGTTAGCTGTTGTGGTTGTTAATTGAGCAAAAGGATTGTCACCTGGAGTACTGTGATAGGAAAAGTAGCGTCTGAGGTTAAGTCCTTCTTTGAGAATATTCAAGACAAATTGATCGCCAAGATGAATCATCGCATCCGCATTTTGATCTTGAGCGATCGCAATCATCAAACCAGGAGGATTAAAGGTAGCTTGAGATACCCAGGATGTGAGGATTCCACTGTGACTATCACCGCGCCGGGTACTAAAGACACACAGGGAACCAATAATACGTCCAACAGCTTGTTCGGTGCGATCTACTTGTGCTTCTGTTAATGCTTGGCGGGAAGTGCGGAGTTTCTTTTTCTTTTTCAAGACTTGAGCAAATTCCGCTCCGGCATCCTGACATTGTTGCATAATAAACTCAGTCGGGCTGAAGCGAACGCGGATAGTTTCAAACCCGAAGCGATAATTGGCATCTAAGAGTTTACTTTCAATCAGATCAATTGCTTCCCCACTCCAACCATAAGAACCAAACACACCCGCTAATTTGGTTTTCGCCGCCGCCGAGAGGATAATTCCCAAAGCAGTTTGAATTTGAGTAGGTGCATGGCCGCCTAAAGTGGGAGAACCGATAATAAAACCATCACAAGCTTCAATTGCACGAGTAATTTCACTCGGTTCTGTAGATTCGCAGTTAATCGATTCCACTGCAACTCCAGTTTGAATCAATCCTTGAGCGATCGCCTGGGCTAAAGTTGCCGTGCTACCATAAGCAGAAGCATAAAGCAATGCTACTCGCAATTCCTGAGTTTTTTGTTCCTGACACCATTGGCGGTAATCGTAAGTAAAACGACTGAGACTGTAGCGTACAATTGGGCCATGGCCAGGGGCGTAATATTTAGCTTTGAGATGTGCTAATTTGTCTAAAGCTACTTCCACTTGTTTAGCTTGGGTAGCGTGGAGACATTCAAAATAATAACGGCGATCGCCATCCAATTGCTTCCAATCTTCATCAAACAAGACATCATTACAGACATGTACGCCAAAGAACTTATCAGTGTAAAGAATGCGGGTAGCAACATCATAAGTACACATTCCATCAGCCCATCGGGGAGTTGGTACAGTCACAAATTGCAGTTGATGTCCCTCACCTAAATCCAGAGTATCTTCAGAGCGAACAATCTGTATTTTTGATTCCCAATCAGTAAAAGTATTTTTCAGAACATTAGCACCAGGTTTAGAACAGACAATCTTAGCTTGGGGTGCATGTTCAATCAAGACTTTGAGAGTCGCCATCCGGTTAGGATTGACATGATTGAGAATGATGTAATCTAACCGAGTTAAATCTAGGTGTTTCTGTAACTCTTCCAAAAAAATCTGAGTAAAAGACTCACCCGGAGGATCAATTAAAGCAGTGTGGTCAGCTTGAATCAAATAACAATTAGCAGTTGTACCCTTTTGGCGGGCGTATTCAACCTCAAACTTGAGACGTTCCCAAGTACGCGATCGCAAAACCAAAGTCCGAGTACCAATTTCAGCAACTTGCACATCACGGGAGCGGGTGATTGTTGGAGATATAGTTGAGAAAGACATAGTAAAAGTTGTGGTGATTGGTGGTTGTGGGGGCGCAAATTTTTGCACCCGTATAGTGATCGGTAGTTGAGCAATTAATAATGGGAATGACCATTTCCATTTCCATTTCCATTTTTTAATTCAGCCATTTCTTGAGCAAGGCGCTGTTTATACCGCTTTGAGACTTCTTGTTCAGGATCAATACCTTCAAAGGTTGGAGGTAGCCAAACCCTCAGAACCATTAATATGCCTAATACCATTAAAAAAGCACAAGCAGCCAATACTTGCATAAACGTCGTTTCCAGTACACCTCTGACAATCATTTCTCGGAGTACAGAAACAATCGAAACTTCTACAGCAACTCCAATCGAAACCCGTTGCTCTTGCAAATAAATAATCAACAGACGAAATAACTCTACTAAAATCAGCAATGACAGAATATCTGCCGTCACAGTGTGGAAGTGGATCGGGGGAATCAGGGAAACGAACATAGTCCAGATTTGCAGCACCATAAAGCTAAATAGCCCGATGCACAAAGAAATCACAATTAAATCCTGAACTAATTCCAGTGCTTGCACAATTCGGCCCAGATTTAACCAACTTTCTCGCTTTATAGGTTTGACAGGCAAATCTTTCAGCAATTGCATCATTTAATGACTCCAGTGAAGTGTGAGAGTTTTGCTAACAAGGAACATGGAAGGGGGACACGGGAAGGGAGACACGGGAGACACGGGAGACAAGGAAGTAATTTTTCTCCCCACACTCCCCACACTCCCCACACTCCCCACACTCCCCACACTCCTACACCCCTGTTAATAATGGTTTCCCACCTTACGATGGTGAACGGCGGTGAGGGCGTCTAGTTTGGCGACTCTACCAGTGTGGACACTGCTGTAAATAATCCAGTGATCGCTGCACTCCATGCGGGTTGTGACTTCACATTCCATGTATGCTAAGGCATCTGCCAAAATCGGACAGCCATTGCTAGCGGAATAAGTTTTGATATCTGCAAACCGATCTGCACCAGGAGAAAAACGCTTGAGGAAGTGTTTCATTAAGCTTTGATAGTTGTCTTCCTCTAGGACGTTGAGAATAAAGCGATCGCCTATATGCAATAAAGATTCAATGGCGCGATCTTTGGCAACTGCAATGGCGACTCCTAAAGGATTCATGCTTGCTTGCATCACCCAAGAAGCTAACATGGCACTGTTAACATCGCCTTTTTGGGCAGTAATGATATAAAGTCCACTACTAAGCCTTCCTAATGCCCTTTCTAAGTCATTATCTAGGGTTTTGATTTGTTTAATTGTGCGATCGCGCGTTAACCATTGTCCGATATCAGTTCCCGCTTCATCACACATTTGTTCAGTTACTTGTGTGGGTGGTTCTTTAATTAGAATCGGGGGAAAGGCTTCGGTAAGTCCAATTTCTTGAAATTTATTCCGCAAAGGATAAATTGGTTCATCTTCCCCACCACCAGTTTCAAACAACCCTACTGCTTGTTTATTGTGAGCAGCTGCGAGAATGGTACTTAAGGCTGCATGGGCATTTTGATTAGATTGGGATGGCATTCCAATGACTATACCACTTGCTTGACTCACCAATTCTCGGACTTCTTGAGGTTCCGCAGTACTTAAATCAACCAGTTCAACTGCGACACCATTTCTGGTAATCCCATGAGCGATCGCTCTTGCTAATTGGTCACTATATCCGTAATCTTCACAGTAAAATAGAGCAACAAAGGTATCTGCTTTTGCTTGTTCTTGGCTCCATTTTTGATAGGAACTTACCCAGTCTGATAGGTAGTGTTGCAATAAAGGGCCGTGTCCTGTGGCAATCATACCAACATCTAGTTTTTCCATTCGCTTGATTGCAGATAGCACAGAACGAGCATTTGGCCCCATCAGGCAATCATAGTAATATTTAAAATCTTTTTCTATTAGTTCTCGATCTTCGTCAAAAGTATAGTCATCACAATAATGCATCCCAAAAGCATCGCAAGTATAAAGGATGCGGGTTTTGCTATCGTAGGTAAAAATGGTATCTGGCCAATGAAGATTGGGAGCAGAGACAAATTCTAACTGATGTCCGTTACCTAAATCCAAGCGATCGCTATTCTTGACAATTAAAGATTGGAATGGCTGATGTACCATATTTTCCAAAAATTGGATCGCAACTTTTGCTCCGACTACTGTGACTTGGGGAGCTAACTGCAATACTTCTTTTACTAATCCACTGTGGTCTGGTTCAGTATGGCTAATAATTAAGTAATCCAGGGTTGAGAGGTCGATTAAGCCTTTGATGGCATCTAAGTATAATCCCTGAAATTTGCGGTGTGACGTATCAACTAGTGCTGTTTTTTCACCTTGAATCAGAAAGGAATTATAGGTTGTGCCGTTCTGCAATCCAAACTCAATGTCAAAGCGATCGCGATCCCAATCTAGAGAACGAATAGCGGTTGTTTGCGATCCAATCTCAATCGTTTGTGTGGTCAAGCGACCAGGCAATTTTATATTCTCACGATCAGTTAGTGCAACCATACGCTGCTGCCTCCAACAATTTTTTGGGGTAATTTATGCTTACTTATTTAATATTTATCTGGATGCACTTGATTTGTAAAATGTCAATTTTTAAAGTTTGTTATTAGTTATTTTAAATTGTTAAAGCCTATTAATTAATTGATGCTTATTATAAGATTTGTGCGAATCATAAAATTTAAAGGGTTCGTAGTGAGCGAAGACAGCGCTCAAAAAGGACTAAAGTCCTGACTACGAACCTGACATTACTTTTGTGTAGCTCTTGCCAATTCCTTTGGAGTCAAAGACTCAATCAGACTCAAGCTCATCTTCTGGTTAGAAATAGATTGAGCATAAGCAGCATTGAGATAGGGAGAGTATTTTGACATGCCACCCACGTAAGTTTGTAAGAAAGGTACACTCAAAATGCTCAGATAACGACGTGCTTGTCTGGGATCATCTCCCACTAAGTTTGAAGGTAATGACATTTGTTTAGAAGTATTACCACTCTCGCCAATACTAGAAAAATGTGTGCCACCGGCAAGCACAACCAGATACTTTTGAGAATTGGTAATCCAGGAGAAGGGTTGTATTTGCTCATATAGGGCTGGTGCGACTGTATCATCACTCCCAGCAACTATCATGACTGGAATTTTTATTTGACTTAGCCCCGCTTCACCAAATATGCTGCTAGTGATTGGATTAATTGCGATCGCAGCTTTGACTCGTTCATCCCGGAAGTTATAACTAATACCATATTTCTTGCCTTGTAATTCTAAGGCACGACACTGGAATATCAAAGATATATTCCAAGTTTTCTGGAGTCTTTTGGGATTGCAATCTTTGTTTAGTTGTTCAAAGTTAATTTTGGCGCCAGCTAAAGCTAAAGCTGTATAACCACCAAAGGATTGTCCAATGACACCGACTTGTTGTAAGTTAAGTTGATTCTTAAAGTCAGGATCATTCTCTAGGCGGTCTAATATATATTTTATATCCAGGGGACGGTTGTAGAATTCGTCTGCTTGTACTATGTCTTTGGTACTGCCATTAAGTAGCGATCGCAATTGTTGAGTGTCACTACCTGGATGATTGGGAACGACGACAGCAAAACCGTGGGAGGCTAGATACTCAGCTAAGTATTTAAAGTTGCTGCTGTCTGTGCCTAATCCATGAGAAATGACGATTACGGGAACTTTGGTGCGAGTCTTGGGGAGATAAATATCGCTCAACAAAAGTCTTTCTCGCCCTCTTGCACCACCTATTTTATTAAACGGCTTTGGCTTTGATTCCACTACAAATTTTCCCCGACGCCGTACATCTGGCAATTCGGAAAGATTAAACGATGGCGCAATACTAGCAGCTTCTATTGCTGATTTTTGAGAAACTGCTTCTACAGCCCGCTTGCTGTCATTCACCATTTTTTCCAATTCTGCTGCTATACCAAGGGTACCCGCTAAGTCAACGTGAATACTGGGGTTGGGATACTTCCGTACCAAATTTAATAGCGTTAAGCCCCCTGGCTCATTTGCAGCTAAAATCAACGCCGCACGCAAAGCATGAAATCCTGGTTCTGGTTGGCGAGATTCGGTTCTAATGACTTTTCCCAACCGTTCGAGTAAAAATTCTCCCTGCGGTGTATAAAGAAACTGTGACACTGCTACAGGATGAACTTTTATCGGACTAACTAATATTCGACGCAATTCCTGAAGCTGTTCTGGTTTCAGAAATTGGGTGTAAGCTGCTAATTCTTCATCTGCTACGCCATTGGTGGCGAAGTTTTCTAAGGCTGTTACAGACACAGAACGTTCTATAGCCGAATAAGAACCATAAATCCGTTCTGCGCTTGAGGCTGAATAACTCAGCCCAAATGTCGGTAGCACCGTCGAGAGAACCAGCAACAGCCAATTTTTTCTTAGGGTGCTGACCCACTTACCAAACAAGCTATTCATCGTTCGACGATACACAGTAATGTTGTTGACAAGGCGCGTAGCGTGGTAGTCATTTCTACACCTGATTTTATTTTTTGTGATGCGCCTCTGAAGATATTGGATTTTTCGCAGTTCGCGGAATGTTGAAATTCAGAATTGAAATTTTGTCAAGTCTACTAGATAAATTGAGTTACTTACCTAGTCTCAATCGAAGCCGTTAGCTGACGCTAACTATGTGATCATATCAAAGAATAAAAACATCCGCTTCCGTGATCCAAATCATAATTATTAGAATGTTATTAACTTGATTAGCGCCACAGTAAAAGTACTTAATAAATAAAATTTAACTAGCGTTTATTCCAGGCGATCGCGACTGAACTAATCACCACTAAAATTGCTCCTAATATACCTACCAAAGTTAATTGCTCAGAAGCGATTAAATTAGGTGCAATTACCGATACAAATCCGAGTGACAATAAAGTGACAATCGGCGTACAAGCCAATACAGCACTGACTCGTGAAGCTTCCCAGTGTTCCAAAGCTTCCGAAAAAGCACCATAAGCGATGAGAGTGTTTAAAGCGCAAAAAAATAATATTCCTAAATGAAAAGCGTCAAGGAGCAAAATTGTTTTGGGTTTAGCAAAAACAGAAAACAGTAAAGTACATCCTCCATAAATAAGCAACATGATATTCGCAGAAGATAAAGATTTTAATAATTGTTTTTGGGCTAAGGCATAAATTGCCCACGTAGCTGCTGCTAATACAATCAGACCAGTACCAATTAAATATTTTTGAGCAGGATGAATAATAATCTGATAACCGTTAAATTCTAGATATATCTGAGAGGAATTAGTTGATTGATAAATTCCTAGAAATGATTGCAAAAGTTGTTCGTGAAAAAACAAAATAAAACCTAAACTGAGAATTCCTAAAGCAATCCACTGAGCCAGTGTATATTGTTCTCGGAAAATCACTAAACCTCCCAAACCCATGAACAAAGGCGCTAATTGGATGAGTACTTGAGCATTGGAAGGTGAAGTTAACATCAAACCTTGCAGAAAAAGAATGTAATTACTTGCTAAGAAAATTGTTGCGATCGCTAATAGTTTCCAAGAAGTAGAACGTAGTCGTGTAAGTGTAGGTAAATTCCCATATATACCTAAATAAATTGCTAGCAAAACAAACGCAATCAAAAAACGAAACCAAGTGATAGTATATACATCTATTTTTTGTAATGTTACTGATAAAGCGATTGGTAAAATTCCCCATAAAAAAACAGTCACTAGCGACAAGGCTAGCCCTAAACGCCAGCGACCAGATGTTTGATGAATATTAGTCATTGGTAATTATTGGACTTTGGACACTTGACCATTGACACTTGACTCCGCGTCGCGGATCAAAAGAAATCTCAAGGATTTCCCTTAATCTTTTCATTACCGCCTAGCATCAACAGACTACAAGCATACTACAAAAAGCCTTAGTATGAGCGCATCATCCTATAGGTTCACCCGAATGGAGGAAGTTATGCCAATTTTAGATTTTAGATTTTAGATTTTTAGATTTCAGATTTTGGAGGGGCTTGTATCTTCAAAGAAGTATTAGTCATCTACATTACGTTTGATTAATTATCCTGAAAAAATAGTACAAGCATTTTAAAATGTTTTTTTTGAAGAAACTGAACTGCATATCTGCGAGGAAAAAAAGCAATGGCAGAGTTTCGCATCATTACTCCACACCTGACTGTTCGCGATGCTAAGGCAGCAATTGAATTTTACAAAACAGCCTTTGGCGCAGTGGAGAAATACAGTATGCCTTCTTTGACAGGTGATGGAATTATGTTTGCCGAGTTAGAAATTGGGAACTCAGTAATATTTTTAAATGATGAATTTCCCGAATATGGGCTAGAGTCACCTGTAACTCTCAATGGTTCTCCTGTGACAATTCACTTGCAAGTCGATGATGCAGACGCTTGGTTTAATCGTGCTATCAGTGCAGGTGCAACAGAAATAATGCCTTTAGATGATATGTTTTGGGGCGATCGCTATGGGAGATTAGTTGATCCTTTTGGTCACTATTGGTCGATCGCTAGTCAAATTGGAGATATATCACGAGAAGAAATGATGCGACAAGCAGCAGTAGAATTGGCTGGTTAGTCAATGGTCATTTGTCATTTGTCATTTGTCATTTGTCATTTGTCATTTGTCAATGCTTGGTTTTATATTTATTTTCTCCCTTATCCTCCTTGTCCCCGATCCCCGATCCCCGAACTTCCCTATTTCAACACAAGCGTTTTTGATGCTAAATATTTCTTACTGCTTTCAGCATCAAACCAGGCTGCAAGAGTGGGTGGATGGTTCATACCGTTGAGGTAATCTTTGAGAACTTCTCGGTTTTGAGCCATAGCGGCCATGAGTTCTTGCATATGATCCGGGGGAGTCAATAAACAATCGGTTAAGGTATGGGTGTACTGAGCGTAATTCCAAAATTCATCGAATACACCTTGCATCCATGATTGATCAAAACGTTGATTACCATGTTCGATAATGCGTTGCTTTACCAGATGAGCCATTTTTGTGGCGTTATTTGCCCCCTGTGCAGCAATGGGGTCGTGTAAAATCACTGCATCACCAATACCCATGACTATTGCACCTGATGGTAAATGACCAACTGGCTGACGGACTATTGGTGTAATTGCACCCTGAACCCATGCTTGATCGTCTACGAGTTCCATATCTTTAACAATTTCGTAGTCACAGGGTCTTAGTTGCTTAATTACCTTTTTACTTATCTCTAGCAATTCCTGACCGCTCTTTACTTGGGAAAATTGATCCATTACTCCGCCAGGATAAGCTTCAAAAGCAACTGCGTAAACTGGGAGTTTGTCTTTAGCGTAGAATGGAGCTTGCATCATCTCACCAATACCAGGCAGATTAGTGACTCTGAAGGTACGGTAATCAATCGCTTCTCCCTTGTTGAGTCCAGTATAAAGACCTCCTGCGATGTGGCGCTTTGGCTGATGATGCTTGGTTTTTTGGGCATCTTTTTCAAACAAAGTTGAGAAGGAACCCCTACCAACAGCTACGACAACTAAGTCGTATTTTTGGACACATTCTTCTAAATCTTGTGGTGTCATTGCTTTAATCACAAGTTCACCACCTCTATTGACAAACTCGTGCATCCAAGTGAAGAATTTGAGGCGTTGATCCACAGATTGCCAGCGTTGCTCTAAATTAGAGGATACACTCAAAACCACATTTCCTTCTGGATCACAAACGTGATTACGAAATCGATCGCAACCAAGAAATTCATCATCCCAGAAATTAATTCCCAAATTACGTTCTAGTTGTAATGCATCTGGGAATAACAATGGCAATCCCATTGGTTTACCATTGAGGATCGCTTCTGGAGTGCGATCGCTAAACAATGTCACCGCATAACCCGCATCAACAAGACCAATACCCAAGTGTAGCCCTGCTTGTCCTGCTCCAATAATTGCAATTCGTCGCATATTTTTATTTGTGTTGTTAGTTGATTGTTGTTTGGTTTCTTAAAAACTAAGAATCAACTACCAACAAATAACTTGGGATTTCGGATAAAAGGGAATGGGAATTGAGTCCCACATTACCCTGCAACGAGTTGAGTGATTTGGGTACGTGCAGCTGCGATCGCATCTGCTAACTCTTTTCCACCAGATTCATCGTTTTCAAGATCAATAAATGTAATATCGGTGATGCCAATAAATCCGAAGATTGTTGCAAGGTAAGGGGTTTGATAATTCAGCTTCTCGTATTTTCCACCTGTTCCAAAGCCCGAACCCCCTCGTGCTGAGATGATAAACATTTTTTTACCTAGTACTAGGGGTTTATAAGGATTTGCAGGATTATCTGGTTCAAATTTAAAGGTTCGCCCAGGACGTACAATTTGGTCAATATAAGCTTTCAATGTACTGGGAATGCTGAAATTGTACATCGGACTGCCAATAACGTAGATATCAGCTGCTAAGAATTCGTCCACCAGTTGATCGCTGAGGCGAATTGCTTCCTGCAATTCAGGGGTGTGTTGTTCTGGCGGTGTATAAGCTGCTGCAATCCACGGCTCATCGACATGGGGAACGGGATTGCAACCAACATCTCGATAGCTAACAATATCACCCGGATGTGCTTGTTTCCAAGCTTCAACAAATTCTCTTGTGAGTTTCTTAGAGTGCGATCGCTCACTACGCGGACTACAATCAATATGTAATAAATGTGCCATCGTTCTTCCTGATTCATAACCATTCCAGCGTAGTCAAATCACCCGTGTCCAGCTATCTGATTCCTGCGCCACTGTCAAAATCTTGCTGTTAGTTTTCAGATTGTTGATGAGCGTACAGCCAAAAGTTAATACAATCAAAACTAGACGAATTGGGTTTGCAATATGAAACCGGAAGCCACTCATCAAACTGAATGTACTAGCTTACCCATTTTGTCTAGTCAAAACCAGGGTTGGGAAAATATTTTGGTCGAGCAATTCCAACACCCTGCGGGAGAGGGAGAATATCATTACATCGACGAACACACGATTTCTCTATCTCTTGCACCCCGTCCAGTCCGCTTGTTACAAATCCAGGGAGGTAAAACCTACGGGGGGTTGTATGGGAAAGGCGACCTTTGCATAACGCCTGCGAAACTGCCATTTTTTGCCCGTTGGGATAGAGATGACCACTACTTACAGATTCGCATTACGTCTAGTTTTATTCAAACCGTTGCTAGGGAAACAATTGACACCAATCCTGATCAGCTGGAATTACTCCCCGAATTTCGGACTCGCGATCCACACATTGAGTCAATCGGTATGATGCTGCTGGCTGAACTCAAACAAGAAAATTTCGGCGGAAGGCTTTACATTGAATCATTAGCAAATGTTTTGGCAGTACATTTACTCAGACAATATGCTGCTACCAAACCTCGCCTTGCAATTTACGAGGGTGGATTACCTGAACGCCAACTGATTCAAGTCCTAGAATACATCAACGAAAATCTGCATCAAGACATCAAACTCGCAGATTTAGCAGCGTTGCTAGACATGAGCCAATTTCATTTTAGTCGTATGTTTAAGCAGGCGATGCGGACGGCTCCCTACCAATACTTGCTTCAGCAACGAATAGAAAAGGCAAAGCAGTTGTTAAAACAAACAGAGCGATCGATTATAGAAATTGCTTTCCTGTGTGGTTTCAATAGCCACAGTCATCTGAGTAAACAGTTTCGACAACTGACAGGTATGACACCCACAAGCTACAGGGAAAATTAAAGTCCTCACTACAAACGCATTACTCTAAACTCATCAAACTTAATTACCTCTGAATCTGGCTTGCTGGTATCAAAACGATAGCTGCTAACCGTACCCGTAGCTGTATCAAAGATACTAAAAACAGTAATTTCGTTACTGCTAATATAGGGCATCGGTTGACCATTTTCAGCTAGTATCGGCGCAATTGTAGGTGTGACTGGTTCTAATCCGTAGGGATCGCCACTTGATACATAATCTTGACTTTCCCAAGGTGGTAAATTTTTGCGTGTAATCTCACCGTACGCAGCACCGTAAGAATTACCAACATTAGAAGTTTCTAAAAAGTGCATTCCCGATGGACTGCAAAACCGATTCCATAAATGGGAATGACCAAAAAATACTAATTGCACTTCGGCTGCTTCTAATAATGGCAGCACATCGCGAATAATATAATCTGCTTGTTTGGGGTACTCATAACGCACTGCCTGAATGTTACCAGTTTCATCCCGTGCAATTATCTGTACAGGATCAGTATAGGCAGGGACAATATTATCACCTAAAGTATGAGGCGGATGATGCAGCATCACGACTTTATACTTGGCTTGTTTAAACTCAGGTTTGTTGAGTTCTTGCACTAACCAGTTGTATTGTTCGCTTCCTTTGGCTATTGGTTCGTAAATGTGCTGTCCGTAACCCCAATTTTCAGGATAGTTTAATTCTAGTTCTGGTTCGCCGTATTTTCCTTTGTACTTACCTTCATTAGTGGTATAGCGCCACATATTGGTAGCATAAAGTACTACTAAACGCACATCACCAAAGCTGATTGCGTAGTAAGTTTTTCTCTCAGGTAAAGTAAAAATTTCTTCGTAGGTATCGGTATTAAAAGAATTTTCTTTGAGGGATTTCTCCCCATATAATTTGAGGGCTGCTGTACGGGGAATAGTATCGTTAAATTCTTCGTTTAAGCTACCTGTTTTCGCATATCGCCCCATGATTTCGTGATTACCAATGCAAGTAAACATGGGTGCATGTTGAATAATTTCTCCGCCAGGGAAGCTTGTTTTTATACCATTATGCTCTAGTTGATAATTCGCACGACCTTGTAAACAGGGGAAAAATGCACCACCCCGATGATCATCAAACCATTCACTGGCGCGATCGGGAATATTCACCAAATCACCAGCAAACCAAACTGCATCTGGTTGTCCGACTGTTTCTACAACTTTTTGTAAATTCGCGGCTACCATCGGCTTGATTTGGTGATCAGAGGTGAGGAGAATTTTGAGTGGTGTGTTGGGTAAAGGAGTAGGCGCAAGGCTAAACACATCACTACTCACACTTTGATTATCTTCCCGCACACTCGTAACTTGGTAAGCAATTTTGGTGTTGGGAATTAAACTTGTAACCTCAGCTTCGTGTCTCCAAATATGACGTAGAACTGGATGTTGATAAATTTGTCCGTCTTGGGTTTGATTTCCGACTCTTGATTGTTGATCTTCACGAGTGCGGCTAAGTTTAGTTGTTGTGGCTAAAACTTTTGTCGCTAAATTTTCACCATAGGAAACTAAATGTTTGTTACCAGCAAACTCAGTAAACCACACAACTCGTACTGAATTTGGAGTTGGGAGTTGCAGAAATGGATCAGTTAGCAACTGGGGTGGTGAAGCCATAGGGTTTTAAATGTAATATTTAGTATATGAATTAAAGTTTTTAAGAACCAGGGGTTGATTGCGGAAAAATAAAGATAAAATGTTGGTATCAACCAAAGCTGGTTTCATCGCTTCTTCTCCTCAAAAAAGCCTGCTGGCGACGTGTAATAATTTCTTCATTTAAGTCATTAAACATTTCATCTGACATATCATTCCAGCAACCAGCGAACTGCATAATTTGTTCTGGTGTACCTTTAGATGCCTCTATCCCAACTCGAAAATAATGAATAAAATTATATAATTCTTCTAGATTTTCTTCGGGGATAAGATTGATTTCTGTCAAGAGTTTGGTACGTATATTTGATGATTTCATATAGTAATTGTTTGATTATTAATTATCTGATAAGTTAATTATATTTAATAGAGACGCGATTATGCTCTTACGAGAAGACGCTCTTAGAGGTTATTTATAAAGTAAAAATTAAATCACTGTAGGGTGTGTTAGGCGCTTTTATAATGTTTTTCGTGAAAAATTTAGCTCATAAAAGCGCCTAACGCATCGCCAATAACTGGTGTGTTAGGCTGAAGCCATAACACACCCTACTTAAGATTTACTTTATAAAT
>NZ_JBHFLM010000228.1:0-19714 GCF_041928655.1 Pelatocladus sp. BLCC-F211
TAAGTAGAACGGCGGAAATAATTCAAGGTTTGTAGTGAGGACTTTAGTCCTCAAATAAGGACTGAAGTCCTTACTACGAACTTAATTCCCAATTTTTTACATTCCTTAACATAGTTCGATTTATTCCCACCGACTTACTTACCCATTAGTCCTACCAGTTACAGATAGTCCTTCCACAATGAGAGAAGGGGTATAACACGAACCATTCCAATCAGCGTCGCCGCCTAGTTTAGCTATTTGTTTGAGTGCAGTATAAACGTTACCTGCCACCATCGTATCTTTTACACGTCCTATTATTTCACCATTTTGGACACGATAGCCTAAATCTACGTTGATAGAAAAATCACCAGAAATTCCGCTTCCACTACCCAACATTTGATCCACGATTAAACCATCATCCAGTAACTTAATTAATTCTGGTAGTGATCCCGAACCAGGTTGGATGAGGAAATTAAATAAGCCAGGGGTGGGATAACTACCTAAACTTGGTCGAAAACCATTACCTGTGGAAAAACTACCAAGTTGACTTGCGGTGGTGCGATCGCAGTAAAAATTTTGTAATTCTCCGTTTTGGATAAACACCATAGGCTGAGTCGGAGTACCTTCATCATCAAAAGGACAACTGTAGGGTCCTGCTTCGGAATCTTGATAAAGGGTAAGGGAGGGAGAAACTACTAGCTTACCAATGCGTTCTGCCCAAGGAG
The DNA here is from genome assembly GCF_041928655.1 of Pelatocladus sp. BLCC-F211. Taxonomy (NCBI): domain Bacteria; kingdom Bacillati; phylum Cyanobacteriota; class Cyanophyceae; order Nostocales; family Hapalosiphonaceae; genus Pelatocladus; species Pelatocladus sp. BLCC-F211. The sequence continues at coordinate 705 of NZ_JBHFLM010000228.1, forward strand.
AAGCACCTTCCAAAACGCGTTTCGCATTTAATGCAGCTTGCACAGTCCCCCAAAGCATATCAGCCGCTTTAGAAGTAAACAAAACTGGGACACGACCATGAGGCGGCGGGACGTTTTCTTTTGTCCAATCTAGATGCTGTAAAATTTGGTGAGCAAGTTTTTTCGGTTGGAGATTGTCACGTTCGGTTTCACCATCGGAAACACTTAAAATATCGTCTCCCCGTACCCATTCAGCCGAAATATAGCAACTGAGAGTAGTGTCGTTGTAGTAACAATCAAGACCTTTAGTATTTACAAGTCTAGTAGTTTCCACATCACATTCCCAGTCGCCGTTGCAAAGAACTTCTGGGTAAACATCACGAATTAGGGCGATTGTTTCTTTACCCCACTCCACTAATTTTTCTATTGATACATCTTGTCCTAAGTCAGGGTAAGAGGGCTGGAAGTTACTGCCTAATTCCAAGGTTTCCGGTTGATTTAGCTGACTCAAAGACAAGGCACGTTCTACCAAAGCTTGTGGTTCCACAATCCCATAGGCTACTGCCAGTCCTGGACGCCCATTAGACCATAACCTTAATGCTGTACCCTCAGCTTGGCTAGTTTCTAGCTGCTTGAGACGGTTTGCCTCAAAAAATACTGGTCGAGAAAGCGATCGCGATTGATAAACTTCAGCAGCTTCGGCCCCGGCTTTTAAAGCTAGTTCCAGCAATTGTTCTGCTAGTGTATCTTTTGGTAACTTTTTAGACACCATGTTTTGTACTGGCAGTGGATTAGGGAATAGTTAAAAGGGGGAAAGGTTAAAGGTAACAGCAGAGGGTAAAGGTGATAAAATTTCTCCCCTTACCCTTTATCCCTTAGCCTTTATCCATTTTTCTCTCCCAATTCACTTTAAGATAGATTGATCTCACACAACAGCCAAAATCCTGCAAAAGATTCGGATTGGGGATCAGACTGCACTCCGATAAAATGTACTCCATTGGCTTTTTGCTTGGCTTGTTCAAAATTTCTGGCTTCTGCCAGAATTTGAGGTTTTTTGAGATTCGCTAAAATCCAACTTTCTGTTGCACCAGTTTCTAACAGCAATCTTCCTCCTTGTGGACTGTCGTCAAATCTCAACCAAGCTAAATCTAATCCAGACATCCAGCCTGCCAGAGGTAACGCTCTTGGTGAGAAAATCAAGATCCCAGGAATGTTAGTTTCAACCGAAATTTGTGCTAACTCCAAGGGAAATCCTTCGCCAAAGTCAATTTTCCACTCAGGCATATCAAACAATTCTGATGCTGCTAAAGTCACAAATCCCCATTGTTGCCATTCCAAAGCATCTGGTAAACGTTGAGGTAAAGGTGCTTCTAGACGTACTGAGGGATTTACCCCGCCTTGGTACCCTGGTTCTTGTGGATACACTTGTTCCATCCGCTGCTCTAACCATTGATTAAGCATCAAAGTCCGTCGGCTTGGCTGTGCTGGAATGCTAATATCACCACAAGCTTTGGTAATCATATTATTCATTTGGCGACGGAAAAAGCGGATTTTAATCGGTGCTTCTCCTGCTTTGTCTATTGCTGACTGCAAAGCAGTTCGCAGCCATACAGAGTTTACCTGGGTACTGGGGCAATACTGAGCATAGCGAAACAAAGAATCAATTTTGGTGCGTGTATCTAAGGGACTTTCGCACACTAGAACTTCCCAAACTTTTTTCTGATTTTCGTCCAAAATTGGACGGGAGTAAAAATCAAGTTCCCAAATACTGCCCATGTGATGCCGTTAAAATTTGGCTACTTTTTTCTATATCTTCATCATACGAGCCTATGTGTAGCGTCGGGGCAAAGGTTGGGATGTTGTTAGCCAACAAAGAACTCGATTAACACTAAACATAAATAAAAACAATCTAAATTTTTATTAAAATTTGCTATTTTAGAAACAATCCATTTATTGAGTGTCCTGAGCTTCCTGTAGAAGCTTAGGATTTTTTTTGATTATTAGTCATTCTGTCGGATTATTGCCTAAATTAAGCCCATTTCTCGCAATCCTTGCCGCAATCGCTGTGCTTCTTGGGGATTATTTTTTTCATGTAAAGCGATCGCTCTACTAAAGGCAGCTAAACTAGCCTGTAAATTACCGATTTTGAGTAAGACAACGCCGAGATTTTGATATGCATCTGCGTAGTTAGGATTGATCCCAATAGCTTTTTGATAGCAGGCGATCGCATCTGTGTATAAACCCATTGCTTTGAGAGTCATACCCAAATTGTAATGAGTTGTGGCAAAATTAGGGTCAATCTTCAACGCATTTTCATAAGCAATCTTGGCATTATTTAAATCTCCAGCTGTTTTGAGTAAATTACCCAAATTGTTGTAAGCACCTAGTTTAAGAATAGGGTAAATAGGCAATTTAATAGCAGCTTGATAATGAGCAACAGCCTGTTTTAGATTTTGTAATCGGCTGTAGGCAATACCTAAATGATAGTAAAGTTCATACAAAATATCATAATTGTCTTCTGCGGTAGTCACTCCTCTTGCTAATAACTCTACACCTTCAGGAATTTTCCCAGTTTCGACATACAATGCCCCTAGTTTACTGCAAACATAGGGATCATCACGATGAGTTGTTAAAAACTCTTCCATTGCTGTTTGTGCTTTCGCATATTTGTTATTTTGGTTAATGGCATGTTTTTCATAACCAGAATGCAGAATTGCCACACCTTGTAAATAACCTACTTGCCATTGCGGCTCTTTGGATAAAATTTCAGTGACGCTATCATCAACTAAAGCATGGTAAGGGCGGGAAAAACAAATATCTGGATGATGACGAAATAAACGAGAAACTAAGGAATAAGGAGATTGTACCGCCCCAACTTCTTGACGAACTAGATTAATTAGTAAATATTCTTCTCTGTAGATCACCTCTTGCAACTGGGGTACAATTTTTTGTGTGAGACTTTCATCTGCATCTAAAACCAGAACCCAATCACCTGTAACATACTTTAGGGCTGCATTTCGGGCTGCACTGAAATCATTGCACCATGGAAACTCATGCACCTTTGCACCAAATTTCTTAGCTATATGCACGGTGCGATCGCTCGAACCTGTATCTAGTACTATTATTTCATCTACCACATTTTTGACGCTGCCCAGACATTTGGGAAGTGCTTTTTCTTCGTCTTTGACAATCATGCACAGACTGAGCTTCATAGGTTGATCGTATTCTTCTTTAAAATTTATGTAAATATAAACAACTTTTATTTTGTGCGAAAATCTATATCAAATAAAGACATCATGGGAAATTAATTCTGAAGCTTCTGATGCTCAATGAGATTGTCTTGTGGCGATCGCACTTAAAAAAGGGGTGTAGGGAAGTGAGGGTGTGAGGGTGTGAGGGTGTGTAGGCGCGTTAGCGACAGGCGTGCAAGTAGACAGGGAGTGTCTACCCGTAAGGGTGGGTGTAAGGGTGTAGGAGGAAGAATCACACTGTTACACCTCAGTTTCATGGGAACATCCCAATGTTTTCAATATGATGCTCCCCATCAAACCGGATTCCTATAGTTGTGAATTCTTTGTTAATTATTGAGTTTTAGTGTTTATTTTTAATAGAGACTCCCAATCTTGAATTGCTGCTTCAGACCACATCCAATTGTTAGCCAATTTATTTTTTTGAAAACTAATAGGATCATCTTTGATAACCATTTGCCGCAGTTTTACTGCTTCGCTAATATATTGATCTCGTTTAGAATCTGGCTGATTACGTGCAGATTTGTATAATCCAATAGCTAAACCTGCGTAAGCCGTTAAAGCATCCTGAGTTTCTTGTTTGGTTTTGGCTACGACATTACTGACTGATGCATTCTGTTTAACAGCCGCGTTCAAAGCTTTAAACCAAGAGTCGTTAGCACGATTGAGATTGCCTTCTGTGTAGTAAGCAAAACCTAAAGCATTAGAATACAAAAGAGAAGTTGGTTCGGTTTTTACGGCATTTTCCCAAAATCGACGGGCATCATCGACACTATATCTAGTGTCTTTGATTTGGGCAAATTGCCATGCTAACCGTCCTTTCAAAAAGTTGACAAAAGGATTGTCTAACTTGTCGGTAGGAATCAGATCAAGGGCTGTTTTTGCATTCTCTAGAGCATTGCGATCAAGAAGTGCTTCTACAGCTAATAGTCCATTTTGTAAGTCACCCTTGCTGAGTTTATCAGTAGCATAAGCAGTGACAATTCCAGTTGCTTCTGTTTTGAGATTAATCGGTGATAGACTAGGACTAGATTTAGATTGTGTGGGAATTCCTGGTATATCAGATAGAGTAGGAGTGCGTTGATTTTGTTGCCACCAATTTATACCTACAAATATTGCGATCGCACTCACTCCGACAACACTAATTATAGATAACAACTGACGTCTAGCCCGTCGTCTATAGGCAGCTTTCTGAGAAGGAGTAATGTAAGAAGAAACAAAAGTACTTTGCCAATCTGCATCTGCACCTAAGTTGTCATCAACAGCTACTTCATCCCTTCCTGGTGCAATTTGTCTGTTTGGCGCTAATTGCGGTTCAAATTCTCCCCATAAAGCATCTATATCTTCATTATCATCTATATTATTTTCATGCTCTTCTTCATCTTCTCCTATGAGTTTGGCTGTCATCGAAGTTTGCTCGTTAGCATCTGTTTGACTGCCTAGTTCACCAAATATCTCGGCAACGAAATTAGAATCTTGAGCATAGGTTGGATCATCATACTCAATTTCATCTACCAAATCGCCCCAGGTTTCTTCACCTAGCCAGTCTACCTCCGAAGATTCTTGTGTCAGTTCGGAGGGTATCATATTATCAATCGGCAAAGATAGACTAGTATTATCTGCTGTGGCTGGGTATAACGCTGGTGTCCCCCCTACAGCCTGATCATAATCGTTGAGTAATTTTGTGGTTTGGGGTGCATCAGTTTCCGGCCCAAGATAACCATTAAAATCTTTGTCAAGATACAAAATAGGCAACGCCCAATACATCTGATGTGATCCATAGGCAGAAATTAAGCCTTGACGTACTCGACTCACACACAGATCCACAGGATATCCCTGAGCAAGGTTGCGGTAAAATAACTGCGTCAATGTCAGTGCAACTTCATCAGGAATACGTTCTGACATTGCCAGAACACTCCTGATACCCCGCTTCACTAAGCTTTCGGTAAGATTGCGTTCACCAGTTTCTTGTGTGGGATCAGAAGTAGCTGCATAGGCTCCTAAGCAGGAATTAAACACTGCCATTTGAATGTTGTTGTTGACGAGTAAGCCTGCTAAGTCGTCTCCACTGAGTGTTTCGGTGAGGCCTGTTCGACTACTGACAAGATAAATTTCGCCGCCATTAGGGCCTAAGTTACTATGCCCGGAGTAGTGTAGGATGTGATACCGTCTTTGTTCAAGGACTTGTGTTAATTCCTCTCTACCTGGTTGTTCTAACAAAGTTAATTCAATTCCTGGCAGATAAGCCCCAGTTTCCGAGAAGCGTGGTGATTGACGATGCAGTTCCGCTTGTAGTTCTTCGGCTTCTTGTTTCAGGAGATTTAAACGGGTTCGATCATTAGGAGAAGCAATGATCATCAATACTCTGATCCCACCTTCTTCTGGCGGTGTCAGTAGATTTGATGGTAGACGAGATGCTGCATTAATTCCAGATTGGAAGCGAGAAAAGGCAATGTACGGCCCCGTAGCTAGGGGGCGATCGCCTGCGTGCATCACTTCCCAAGGCAAACGTGCTAACCGATTATCTTTTAACCCTAAACGTAACCGCAACACACCCTGGCGATTTTGGGCAATTCCTTGGGCGGCCATCCAACTATCTCTGAGCGTGCCTTTAAACAATTTCTCGTAAAAGTCCCGACCCAATGCTGCTAAGTTGACAGAGTTTCTGGCGATCGCGTCTCCCTGTAACACTAACTTCAATGGATCATTCATCAAATGTCCAGCAGCTGTCAACCAATCAGCTACAGGCCAAGTCACCAGTTCTTCTGCCAACGGCACTCCCTGCGCGACTCTTTCCGTCCGCACCAAGTAGTCGTTTTGTCCTACAGGGGTTACGGAAATTTGAAATTCCTGGGTCACAATTACTCCTGTTTGCCTCCTACTGATCCGGTTTTACACGCGATTCATTTTCAAGTTGATGTTTCGCTGTTTCTGATACATTTAGATGCATCTTGCAACTGAGATGTTTCTGATTGCAGTTGTTTTGCTGCTTTTGCAACTTCTACAACTTTAATCCGGATTTTGTCGGCTGTGCCTAGAACATTTTTATTGGTAGATGCACCTTGATCTTTAACTCCCCTGTTTGGCTAATACACGCTGGGGAGTTTTTCTATCATTACCAGAAAAACGTCCCCCATGCATCAAAATTTTACCTTTACTTTTCACGGAAAGGCTAGAAACTGACATCGGGTAAGGAAAAAGATATTCAAAATAATCTTTTCTTTAACCCTGCTTTTGCAACCTACTCCTCTCAAATACTGTTGGCTTATGCTGGGTAGTGTATCTTGTCCGCCTAATTATTTATCAAAAAAATCCACCGCATCACTACATCACTGTGTCTGAGCGTCATTCTTAATGATAAGTATTCAAGCAGACTTGATTTGACCCCTCATTCGCTCACAAATTAGTTTGTACCAGACGTTATAGCACGTTTGGTACATCTAATGGAATGGCGAGAAATTTTTCCACTTACCGTGAAAAGCCAGAAAAATTATCCTGATGACAATATAGACAACCAGAATTTTGGATTAGTAAATATACTCTGGTAACTCTGTTTCCCTAGTTAACTATCAAGCACTAGGGGGTTTTTATTTTTACCACCCTGTTTTTGGAAAAAACAGGACATGTAAGTATAGGTCTAATTCATATCTTGCCAAAAATGGAAGATTTTTTCGGATATTGGATCTGAAACCAGAAAAGTAAAAAAGCCAACTTAATTCCAAATGAGAAATTCACAATTGTTATGCCCAATTTTCCATTCTCTGTTTTCTATACCCTACTATCCGCTTAGTCCCATATTTTGATCCCCCTAGTGTTTGCATCCAAATTTATACTAACGATTTTGCTCTCAAGCAAAAGATTGGTAGATGACTAGTAGATGACTGGTAGATGACTGAATAAAAACTAGTAGATGACTGGTAGATGATTGGTAGATGACCGAATAAAAACTAGTAAATGACTGGTAGATGATTGGTAGATGACCGAATAAAAACTAGTAAATGACTGGTAGATGATTGGTAGATGACCGAATAAAAACTAGTAAATAACTGGTAGATGATTGGTAGATGACCGAATAAAAACTAGTAAATGACTGGTAGATGATTGGTAGATTAAATCTGATAACTCACTCCCCTTGTTGGTAATCGGCTACTGAGGGATTTTATGTTGTTTTTCATAACTATTTCATCCCATTTTCGCAAAATTATCCGGAACATGCAGGTTTTCTCAGAACATATTAATGGTAGATGCACCCTGATAACAAACTCCCCTTGATAGCTGTCGGCTACTTGGGGATTTTTTATGTGCAAAAACAAACATGTAGCCAAATTTTTGCACAAAATTATCCGGAGCATACTGGTTTTTCTCAGAACATATTAATGGTAGATGCACCCTGATAACAAACTCCCCTTGATAGCTGTCGGCTACTTGGGGATTTTTTTATGTGCAAAAACAAACATGTAGCCAAATTTTTGCACAAAATTATCCGGAGCATACTGGTTTTTCTCAGAACATATTAATGGTAGATGCACCCTGATAACTCGCTCCCCTAGTTAACTGTCGGTTGCTAGGGGATTTTTTTTATGTGCAAAAACAAACATGTAGCCAAATTTTTGCACAAAATTATCCGGAGTATACTGGTTTTTCTCAGAACATATTAATGGTAGATGCACCCTGATAACAAACTCCCCTTGATAGCTGTCGGCTACTTGGGGATTTTTTTGTGAGAAAAACACATGATAACGCATCTTTGCAAAAATTGCTCAGATGTATTAAAACTTTATTGTTTGTTTGCACTTCAGATACATTTGTGTATTTGTTAATTGCAAACTAATTTATTTTATCATTTTTATAGTTAGCCACATCGTCAGTTTATGTTGTGATGTGGAAGCACATGTAAAGCTTGGGGATTGGGGATTGGGGATTGGGGATTGGGGCTTGGGGATTGGGGATTGGGGATTGGGGATTGGAAAATCATCAGTATCTCAATTACCAATTACCCATTACCAGCCTACGCGACAGTATAAGTCTTCAAGCGAACATGATATCATTACTGCTTAGGCTTCTTGATAAATTACTTCCTGAAATTGAATTACATCTTTTTGTGGGTCAGCGTGGGAAACTTTCACTGCAACTTGTTCTCCCAACTTTAAAGCACGCCGAAAGGACATTGGCAACTGCAAACCCAAATCTTCCAAAAGAATTAGTGCTAAACCGCTATCTTCTCTCAACCACATTAATACTGTGGCGTGCCAAACGCTATCTGTACAACGGCGTAAGTACTCTAATGCCCAATATCTGTTAGTCTGCCGTTCTACCATTGTTACTTCTTGGGTGATGGTAGTGACGGTCATCATTACTTCTTTGAGTTGTTCGGCAGAAAAGGGCAGAATATCCCCGCGCAGATGTGCTTTGAGTTGAAAATGGGTGAGCAAGTCGCTGTAGCGGCGAATGGGAGAGGTAGCCTGAGTATAAGTATCTAAGCCTAAACCAGCATGACGCACTGGTGTTATGCTCATTTCACTCTTGGGCATACAACGACGCATAGCACAGGCTCGGACAAAACCTGCTGGTAGCTGGAGTAATTCTTGTTCGGGAGGTAATTCTGGTTGTGGTTGACCACGAAAAGGCAGAGGAATTTGATGAACTTGTCCATAACGGGCAGCAACTTCACCAGCAAGTATCATCATCTCTGCTACTAGTTGTCTGGAGGTGGAGTCGTCTAAAACATAGATGTTAATGTCGTCTTCTTTGACTTTAATCATCGCCTCCGGCATATTAATGCTGATGGCTCCTTGGGCATATCTCCAATTTTTACGCTTATTAGCCCATTTGGCGATCGCGGCAATTTCTGGTTCCGCCTGCACGCCTAAGTCCAGCACTTCGTCTACATCTTCGTAGGTGAGGCGATAAGTAGGTTTAATCAAACTGGCATGAATGTTGTAATCTTCTACCGCCCCAGATGCATCTAAAATGATTCCAAAGCTCAAAGCACAACAAACCTGTCCTTGCACTAAACTCATGGGCCCAGTTGCCAATATTTCTGGAAACATGGGAACCATACCAGTAGGTAAATAAACTGTGCTACCCCGCTTTCTGGCTTCTAGGTCTAACTCATCTTCTGGCATCAAAAAGCGTGTTGGGTCAGCGATATGTACCCACAATCTTTCCCGCCCATCTGGAAGTTGCTCCCAACTCAAACCATCATCTATTTCTGTAGTACTTTCATCATCAATTGTGTACACTTTGAGATAGGTCAGATCCAAGCGGTTAGAATCTGGATCAGGCGGTGGTGATTGCAATCGCTTTTGCGACACTTCTAGTACCTTTGGAGGAAATTGGACTGGAATTGAGGAACGACGCAGAAATAAATTTTCATGAGGACTCCACCAACCCAAGTCTACCAATAATTGCAAGGCTCCTTGGGGTGTTGCAGAACGTCCTAGCATGTTCATCGTTTCCAGGACTGGTGCTGGCGGCGGATAGGCACGAGCCAGAGAGTCATAATTTAGCCCTACACGCACAATATCGGCAAGCAGCGCAGCATATTTTTCTAAAGCTTCTAAGCGGTGGCGGTCATGTCTTTGCCACTCGACTGCTTCACCTTTGAGCGCTTGCTCGACACGAGCCAAAAATTCTTGTTGTCCTTTTGCTTTGAGCGCCTCTACTTCTAGTTGGTGTTTGCGTTCTGCGACCTGAACTGCTGTGCGGGGTTCGTAAGAGTCTCCTTTTTGCTTGAAATAGATTTTATCGTCTGATAGCAAGCAATAAGCAGCGTAACACTGAGGTGCTTGTGATCCCGAAAACAGTAGATTTGCCATTTCTTGTGGCGTTACTGTTTCCCCATCCTCTACCAGTAGTTCCCAAGCTACTTCTAAACTTGATGGATCTAAGTAAGGCTTGACTTCTTCTTCTAGAAAACTAGAAATTTGTGAGGATTTATAGCTTTGTCCGTTGACTGTGTAGGTGATTTGTCTAGGCGCGAGACTGTGAGATTGACCCCGTTCATCGATAACGAACCAACGGGTTTTACCGTCTGGACGATCTACCACACCCAAACGGCGATCGCCTTGAAGTCTAAATTCAACTAGCGTCCCCTTCTCCACAAGCCTCGCATCTTAGATTAAAATTTTAGATTTTTGGTTTTAGATTTTGGATGAAATAACTTGCTATTAAATCCTAAATCCAAATCATTTTAAGCTTGACTCAACCGATTTTACACTTAAACTTTCTTAGATTTTAGATTTTGGACTCAGAAACGCCAAGTGCAATGCTACGTAAACTCAGCTGATTGATCTAAAATCCGCAATCCAAAATCCAAAACTAAAATTCTACTTAGCCTTCTGCATTGATAAACGGCAACAAAGCCAAAATTCTAGCGCGTTTAATCGCTAATGTTAACGCTCGCTGTTGCTGACATGTCAATCCAGTGATTCGACGTGGCAAGATTTTACCGCGCTCAGTGATAAATTTACGCAGCAAGTCTACATCTTTGTAGTCAATTGGTTCTCCCGGCTTAATCGGAGACAAACGACGACGATAATAACTCATGGTTGCCTATTTAATTTCCTTATGAACGGTATGTTTGTTGCAGTGAGTGCAGAACTTTTTGAGTTCTAAGCGGTTGGTGGTGTTACGACGATTCTTAGTCGAGGTATAACGTGAAACACCTGGAGAACGTTTATCTGGATTTGTACGGCACTCCGTACATTCCAGTGTCACTATGATTCGGACACCTTTAGCCTTAGCCATAATTTTACAAACAATTAAGCCTGAGAATAATTAACACAAATACCTATCTTCGCACATTTCGCTGCAAAGTTTCAAGTATTCGCTTGACTTTTATATCTAGCGAATAGCCACGACTTGTCGAAACGATTATAGTCTTAGCATAGCGGTCGTGCAAAGCTTGCCGCATCTGGCTGTCAGATGCAGCAGCTGTACCACAATCGATCGCTAGGGGAAGTATTAGCAGTATAGCAGTGGGATTGCGGATAATATTGCTTAAGGCGATCGCAAGTAAAAGCGCACCCAAACCAATGATCGTCTCTCGTTTCAAAAGAGCTTGTAAATCAGGTACTTTTCCCCGTTCAACTTCCAATACTCTCAGATCCAGAGCATACTGTCCTAAACTTTGTCCTTGGTTGTTATACACAACTACTACTCGTAATACCAACCAAGCGATCGCAAAAACTAGTATTTGGAGAAATTGAATCCCAAGCGCACTAGTTCCCAACAAAGAGCTAACTGACCAAACAATCAAAAAATCAATCCCAAATGCCATAATTCGTCGCCCAAATTCAACTCTGGGATAGTTTGGTGGGGGTCTGTGTTCAATAGTCATAAAAAATTTTGCCTGTATAAATTATTGCAAGTATTATTGTTTTTTTATATCTTTTTAATCTTAAAAGCTTTTAACCCTAAATATAGCGATCGCTATTTAACCAATTCTTAGTTGAATATAAGCATTTTTTATGAGCTAAATATAACAAACATGAGTAATATTGAGTAAATCTCAAAATAACTAAAAATAAAGTGGATTAAATGAGTAAATTGACAGAGAACACTCACGAGAAGAGAGTACATCTTCATTATCTAGATGGTTTACGTGGTTTAGCAGCTTTATATGTAGTTTTTTCTCATCTATGGGAATTACAAGGACATAATTTACCAGGAATGTGGCTGAATTTTAGCAAAGTTTTTAGATATGGACTTTTTAGTGTAGCTATATTTATTGTCCTTTCAGGATACTGTTTAATGCTGCCAGTATCTCGTTCTCATACAGGTTATATTTCCGGTGGTTTATTGAATTATGTAAAGCGGCGAGCGCGTCGAATATTGCCACCATATTATTCAGCACTGATATTGTCATTAATAGTCGGTATCTTAATCACAATTTTAATTAATCTTCATTTACTATATTGGAATAATAATATCTGGGGACATTTTGAGCATAATTTTTCACTTTTTGATGTTGTTTGCCATCTATTTTTAATTCACAATCTTATTCCCAACGATGAAATTTATAAAATCAATGGGCCAATGTGGAGTGTTGCTACTGAATGGCAAATATACTTCTTATTTCCTCTAATTTTACTGCCCATATGGCGACGTTTAGGCTGGTTTGTAGTGATCAGTTTGGCTTTTTTATTAGGATTATTACCTTATTATTTATCCCATGGATTAATCGGCAGAGCGCATACATGGTATCTTGGTTTGTTTGCTTTAGGGATGATGGCAGCAGATATCGGATTTTCTCAAAAACACTATTTGCAAAAAATCAGAAAATCACTACCATGGGGTTTATTAGCCACAATATTTTTTGGGATGGCTTTATTGGCTGATATGTCGCAAAAGTTTGGCTTAGAAATATGGGTAAATGAATTGTGTGTTGGTTTAGCTGCTGCGTGTTTGTTAGTCTACTGTACTAACTGCATAGTAGAAGAGAAAACACCACCTTTAGTATTAAAAATCTTACAATCTCCTGGAGCGATCGCACTAGGAACATTTTCTTACAGCTTATATCTACTACACTCTATAGTCTTAACTGTACTCAATCAGTATTTACATACTTTACAATTTACCCCTCTCAAAAGAGAGATTATCTTCTATACAACTGGTTTGTCACTATCATTATTGACTGCCTATATTTTCTATTTAATCTTTGAGCGTCCATTTATGTCTGGCTTCTTACAAAAACGGAAAATTAAAGATGCCATTAAAATAGATGGAAATTAATGATGTCGTGATTCAAGCCTAGTAGTACGGGAGCATCCCAAATGTTTAAAATCCCCTCAGACTAGAAGTCAGGGCTGCACAGATAAAGCCTGTCTACGCAAGCTAGAATGAGTCCGCCTGATATTGTGTTTGTCTTCACAATACCAGGTGGACTTGGTTTGTGTACCCGTGATTACGAACATCGCCAGGTATTTTTTAAAAATTGGGATGCTCCTGCGATTTCTAACCGCCAGGGCTAGGTGCAAAATCTCAGTTTACCCAGAACTGATAAAATTTTCAGCAATAAGCTACTTCTGCTGATACCAAAATCTTTACAGCATTTTCTAAGTACAGCTTTGCATTAATTCGTAGCTTTTTTAAACGCAGAGGAACGCGGAGTTAGCGCAAAGGGGCGCAGAGTCTTTATGAATTTAATTCGTTACGAACTTGTGAAATCCTGTACTAAGTACAATAGACCACGCACTAAGGGCATATAGCAACGTTGTGCTTCTATAGTAATTATGTACTTAAATTTAGGAGAAAATTGCTATTAGCTACACTTTGACGTGTGGGCGATCGCATTGTTTGAGTTTTTAGCTTTCTCAAATAACAGTTATTGTGTAGTACAAATAAAAAGTAATTTAAACTACATTACTTCTATTGCTCTTAATATAGATAGACACTGTATTAGTCAATTTATTATTACTTGATTATTTTTAATATTTCTTTAGATATGTTTATATTCCTACTACAGTCAGAGGTAGATAACACCAAAGTAAGAGGAAATATAGAAGAAAAAGGTTTTGTTTTGGAAGAGCTTCATTTTTTGAGTATCTTCTCATAAAATCACACATTTAATAAATATCTTGTTGTATGAGTTGTTTGTTTCCTGAAGAAAATTTGAAGAAAATACAAATTCTTGTTGTTGACGATGTCATCGATAATTCTTTACTACTAGCAACAATTCTAGAGTCCGAAGGTTATCAAGTTGACATTGCTTCTGGTGGTTATACAGCAATTGCCAAAATAGAAGCGAATCCACCAGACTTAGTGTTATTAGATTTAATGATGCCAGAACTAGATGGTTATGAGGTAGCCAAATGGATTCGACAAAATCAGCCTTCAGTTGCAATTGTGATAGTGACAGCCTATGACGAATTGCCAACATTTGAGCAGCAACAATTACAGGTAGATGGATTTCTGCACAAGCCGATCAATATTGATGAATTATTGATGCAAGTGCAAGCTCTTCTTGAGCCAGAATGAGGACAAGGGATCGAGGATCGGGGATCGGGGATTGGAAAAGAGACTTGTTAAATAATTCTCCCCACACTCCCCGATCCCCGATTCCCTTCCCCTAATTCCGTCTTTGTTGCGCTTGTTGTAATAATTGTTCTGCTTTATTTGCCCATTCAAGATTATTCTGAATTTTGTATAAATCTCTTGCGAATTGCAGTACTTGTACCGCATCTGCGTACTGTTGTAATTGTATAAAAGCTAGTCCTGCACCATAATAAGCATTAGGATAATTGGAATTAGCTTCCGCAGATTTTCTAAAGGCTTCTAGGGCATCTTTTGACTTACCTTGGTTATATAAAACTGAACCAAGACTATAATAAGCTTCTGGATATTTCGGATTTATTTGTATTGCTTTACGAAAGGCTTCTTTGGCTTTATCGATTTTGTTTTGTTGCAGATAACATATGCCTAGATGATAGGCTGGTTCTGGCGCATTTTTGCTATATTCTATTGCTTTTTTAAAAGATGCGATCGCTTTATCCCAATTTTGCTCTTCCTCTCTCACCAACCCCAAGTTATAGTGAGCTACCCCCAGTTTGGGATCAAGTTCTATTGCTCTTTGTAAATAATCATTTGCTTGCTGTAAATTCTTGCCTTCTAACAATGCACCGCCCAAATTCGCATAAGCTAAAGCAAACTGGGGATCGGCTTGGGTAGCGCGATAAAATGCATCCGCCGCAGGTTGTAACTGTCCAGCTTGTCGTAGTGCTAAACCCAAATTGTAATGTGCTGGAGCAAGGCTGGGATCTAATTGAGCAGCTTGTTGAAAAGCCGCGATCGCATCTTGTATTTTCCCTGTCTGCACAGCTTGCAATCCCTGATTTAAATAGTCTGTAGCCTTGCTGGGAGTATTCTGTGCCAATAAAGAACAAGGTAAAAAAATCATTCCACTTATAAATATCAAACTCACCAATGTCCGAAGGCGATATTTATAGACTAATACCTGCATATACTTTACTATCTTGCACCTACATTTAGTTACGTTCTCTTAACAAAGATTTGGTGAGGATGGCAATATATTTACTAAAGTTAAAGTTTATATAAAAAACTTTGTAAATTTTAATTATTAGTGACCGAAATCTTACAACAAAATACGATTCTTTGCCGCTTGGTTAAAGGCGAGTTAATGTCAAATTAAAGACGGGATAATTTTCTAAATAACGGTTTTGAACTCTTCATAACTCAACTATTAGGCGGTTATAAACATAGGCCGCAAAGGAGTTTTTATGAACGAAAAAGTAAAATCGGGTTCGCGAAACGTCGCAATTGTCGGCCCTTATTTGAGTGGAAAAACGACCTTACTAGAAAGCTTGTTATTTGTAACAGGTGCGATTTCTCGTAAAGGCAGCGTTAAGGATAGTAACACAGTCGGCGATAGCTCTCAAGAAGCACGCGATCGCCAAATGAGCGTAGAAGTCAGCACTGCTAACACTGAATATAACGATATCCGCTTCACCTTTATTGACTGTCCCGGCAGTGTAGAATTTGCTCAAGAAACTTACAACGCCCTGATCGGAGTCGATGCAGCAATTGTAGTTTGCGAACCCATCAATGATCGCGTCCTCACTCTTGCGCCTCTATTTAAATTCCTGGATGACTGGGAAATTCCCCACCTAGTCTTTGTTAACAAAATGGATCGGGCAAACATCCATGTTTTGGAAACATTGCACGCCCTTAAAGCTGTTTCTAGTCGTCCCCTAGTTGCTCATCAATACCCAATTATGCGGGAAGAACAGCTAATTGGTTTTATTGACTTAGTTAGCGAACAAGCATATCACTATCATTCCGGCGCACCTGCTGACCCCGTCCCATTTCCTGAAGAATTAAAAGAAGAAGAACACATTGCACGAGCAGAAATGCTCGAAGCTTTAGCAAATTTTGACGACCACTTACTAGAAGAACTTTTAGAAGACATTGAACCGCCCCAAGAGGAAATCCTTAAAGATTTAAAAATGGAATTAGGGGCTGATTTGGTAGTACCAGTGTTCTTTGGTGTCGCCGAACAAGATTACGGAGTCAGACCCCTACTAGAAGCCTTAGTGCGGGAAGCACCAGAACCAGAAACCACAGCCGAACGTCGCTTAGGTAGCAGCAAAAAAAACGATGCTACTATTGCCCAAGTGCTAAAAACTTATTACACTCCCCAAGGTGGGAAACTTTCCTTAGTGCGGGTTTGGCAAGGTAAACTCACCGATGGTATAGTCCTCAACGGTGTTCGTGCTGGTGGTATCTATCATCAGATGGGACAACAGCTACACCAAATTAATCAAGTTGGGGCTGGAGAAATAGTGGCTTTGAGCCGGATGGAGGGTATCAAGACAGGAGATACAATCTCTAACAATGCTGCGAAGGAATTACCCAAAACTGGACAACTCGAACCAGTTTATGCCCTCGCCATTATTCCCGAAAAACGCAACGATGAAGTTAAACTGAGTGGTGCGATCACCAAATTATTAGAAGAAGATCCTTCTCTTGCTTGGGAACAACACGGGGATACCCACGAAGTTATCCTTTGGGGTCAAGGCGAAATTCATTTACAAGTGGCACTAGACCGCCTGCGCCGCAAGTATAATTTGCCGATGACAACCCACTTACCACAAATTCCTTATAAAGAAACCATCCGCAAACCAGCTTCATCAGTTCACGGACGCTACAAACACCAAAGTGGTGGTCACGGTCAGTTTGGGGATGTTTATCTGGACATCCAACCTCTATCACGGGGCGAAGGCTTTAACTTTAAGGAAACCATCGTTGGTGGCGTAGTTCCCAAACAGTATATTCCCGGTGTGGAAATGGGTGTGCGGGAAGTTTTAGCACACGGGCCTTTGGGTTTCCCGGTTGTAGATGTGGCGGTAACTTTAACTAACGGTTCATACCACACCGTTGATAGTTCCGAACAAGCATTTAAGCAAGCTGCCCGTGTAGCAATGCAAACCGGAATGACTCAGTGTCAACCAACTCTGCTAGAACCAATTTTACGGGTACAAGTGACAGCCCCCAGCGAATTCACCTCCAAAGTTATGCAGTTGGTGACTGGTAGACGGGGACAAATATTAGGTTACGAAGCTATCCATGATTGGCAAGGTTGGGATAGTGTTACAGCTTACTTACCACAAGCCGAGATGCATAATTTTATCGTTGAATTGCGATCGCAAACTCTCGGCGTCGGTTCGTTCCACTGGGAATTCGACCATCTCCAAGAAGTACCAGATAAGCTTGCTGAACGTATTTTGAATACTAATAGTGGTAACGGAGGTAATGGTAATAGCAAATAGTTTGGGATTTTAGATTTTGGATGAGTCTAAAATCTAAAATTCACGCCCTGTACTCAAAAGTGCAGGGCTATTTTTCGATTAATATTAATGATTTTTTAATACGTTTTGGACGTGTTGTTGAAATGTTAATTCTTTTGCACTCCAATGTTCTTTGAATGCTTTTAAATTTTCTAATTTTATTGCTTTTCCACTTGGGGGAAATTTAATCTTACAACCAAATACTTCATCCGTATGTGGAGGATTATGCCAATCGTCAGTCATCCAAACTACTTGAACAAGACGATAAATATTAAATTCATCTCCAGCTTGTTCGTCACAATAAACTTGATTGTTTAACATTTGAACAATATGTGTCACTTTCCCATGTTGTCTCAGAATCATCAGATCACCTTCTTGTAGTTCTTTTACATGAGTTTCGTCTTTATGTTCTAAATTTCTCCAGTGTAAAGCGAAAATCTTTAAGTTTGGATATATGGTAGCTATGCTTCGATAAGCCCAAGGTTCAGCATCTAAAGGTTTTACGTTTTTAGTCCAAATTAATCTATTTAAATCCATAAGTATTTCTCTTAGCTGTTATGTACCAGAATGTATACTCATAGTTTTCCCTAAAATATCAATCAAGTAACAACACTTCCTTTTTACATATTTCATGAAAAGCCCAATAGTCAGCGATTATCTCCTGCTACGATATTTCTATCAGCCCTGGATTTTGGTAATTGCTAATGGTGACACTTCAATTACGACAATTAAGTGTTCCGCCGGGACATAGAGTTATCTTTCACGATGTCAATTGGCAAGAATTTGAGGCAATTTTAGAAGAACTTGGCGAGCATCGAGCAACTCGATTAGCTTATAGCCAGGGAACTTTGGAGATTACAATACCATTACCAAAGCATGAGGTAGCCAAAGTCATTATTGGAGATTTGGTGAAAATCCTGCTCGAAGAGTTAGAGATTGATTGTGAAACTTTTGGTTCAACTACCTTTAAGCGTGAGGATATGGCTTTTGGTATAGAACCGGATGATTCTTTTTATATTCAAAATCATGCTCGGATGATTGCTAAAGAGCGAATAGACTTGACGATTGATCCACCACCTGACTTAGTAATTGAAGTTGATGTCACTTCTAAAACTCAACTGGATGCTTACGAAGCACTAAAAGTCCCTGAACTGTGGCGATATGAAGATGGAAAACTACAGATTAATATTCTTCAGAATGGCAAATATATAGAATCTGAAATGAGTGTTACTTTTCCCAACTGGGCTATTTTGCAAATAGTTCCCCAATTTGTTGAACAAAGCCGAACAATAGGTAGAAGTCCGGCTTTGAGAGCTTTTCGAGAATGGGTGAGAGAAAATAAACCTCGTCCATCTTGAAAAGAGGAGTTTTTCAAAAAGGACATTATGTAGGTTGGGTGGAACGGAGTGTAACCCAACATTAACCAGACTATAATGTTGGGTTTCGCTGTCGCTACACCCAACCTACAAAACTACAG
>NZ_JBHFLM010000229.1:0-8056 GCF_041928655.1 Pelatocladus sp. BLCC-F211
AATGTTGGGTTATATTACTCTGCGAGAAGCCGCGCAGGGCGCGTCTACGTTCCTCAAACGCCAGGTGCTACAACTCTTGGGACCCCCGCAACGCACTGGCTCCCCAACCTACGCTAGTTTTAGTTTTTAGCCTTAACTGAACCGTATTGGTTTATGAATGAAACGACATTCATCACAAACGTGAAAGCGATGCTGCAAAGCAGCCGCTACGCGATCGCAAATAACGGTTAAATTTATCGCGGTTCTCGGTTTTTTCTAATCATCAGCAAAGCAACGATCGCACTTGCACTCGCCAATCCAACAGCAATAAACATCACTAAGCGAAAGCTATCTACAAACGCCCAGGCGATCGCATCTTTGAGTTTTGTTGTGATTTCAGCACTCACACCCGCAGGTATTTCCGCACCTGCTAGCTTGACACGTTGGTTATCCAAGAGTTTTTGCACTTCGGGCGATATACCTAAAGCCGTCATTCGCTGATTCAGACTGCGATTGAAACTATTGAAGACAAATATATTAAATACTGCGATCGCTAATAACCCAGCCGTACGCGCAACAGCATTATTAATCCCTGAAGCAATACCAGCTTGACGCTGTTTGACAGCACCCATGACTGTTGTTGTCAACGGGGCAACACTAATTGCCATACCTAAACCTAATACCAGTATGGCGGGGAAAAACGTTGTCCAGTAATTACTGTTAATTCCTGGAATAGCAAATAAAGCAAACCCCAAAGCGGCTATTACTGGGCCAATTGTTAACGGAAGCTTGGCACCATAACGATTTACCAAGCCTCCAGACCAGCGCGAAAGAAAAAACATGATGATAATAAATGGCAGGAATACCGCACCAGCAGCCGTAGCTGAGTAGCCTTGCACTTGAATTAAATTGAACGGCACAAAGTAAAATACTCCACCCAAAGCTGAGTAAAGCAGCAGTGTGAGCAAATTTGCACCGCTAAAGGTACGCGATTTAAATAAAGATAACGGCATCATTGGGGTGCGGCTATTAGCTTCAACAAAAATAAACGCACTCAGAATCAATACACCAACTACCAAACAGCTAAGAACTAACGGATGAAATAACCCCAGGTGAGACGATTCGATGAGTCCGTAGACTATTACCCCCAAACCAAGAGTAGCTAAAGCTGCTCCCCACCAATCGAGCCTTGCTGAATCTTCGTTACGGCTTTCTGGTACACGCCAAAACAAAATAGCGAGTACAATCCCAGCTAACGGCACATTGAGAAAAAATATCCAGCGCCAAGAGATATTTTCAACTAACCAACCACCCAAAACTGGGCCAAGTGCTGAGGTGATGGCTGTAAAACCCGACCAAGTACCAATTGCTTGTCCGCGTTGTGCTTCATTAAACGAGGCGCTGATAATTGCTAAACTTCCTGGAACTAACAACGCACCGCCAATTCCCTGAACTGCTCTAGCAATAATTAGTTGATTTACGTTTGGCGACAAACCGCACCAAATCGAGGCTAAGGCAAACAGTGCAATCCCGCAAGCAAAGATAAGTCGTCGTCCAAAGCGATCGCCTAATGACCCACCAACCAAGATTAAAGCAGCAAGAAACAAAGCATAGGATTCAACAATCCACTGCACATCAGTAGTAGTTGCATTTAACTGTGATTGCAATACCGGAAGTGCCACATTGACGACGGTACCATCAATCATTGCTATGCTTGAACCGAGAATTGTTGCTGCTAGTACCCACCTGCCAACATTCCTGGAACAAGGGGTAGTGCATGGTGCTGAACGCATCACTCCTTCATCGCATGGCTGTTTAATGATGTTAGCCATCTTAAGCTAGGAAAAACACTATTCCCAAATTGTACCGACACCCGCGATACTATTTTGGATTTTGGATTTTGGATTGGGAAATTCTTTGTAGACGTAGCAATGCTACGTCTCTACACATCATCAAATCTCACAATTTTATCAACAATCCCAAAAAGCGTTTTGTTTTTGGCGTCAACAGTGTCCGTCGATAAGCATCCGCTGCTTTCTTAATTCCTTCTGCTTGGGTTGGATAAGGATGAATGACGCTACTCATCTTACTCAAACCAATTTTATTGACAATTGCTGTGGTGACTTCGGAAATCATCTCACCTGCATGACGGGCGACAATGGTTGCACCGATAATTTGATCTGATCCTTTTTTGTGGAGGATTTTGACAAAACCATCTTCTTCACCATCTGCGATCGCTCGATCTACACTACTAAAAGGTATCTTGATCGTATTTACATCAATGCCTTTTTCCTGGGCTTGTTGTTCGTACATCCCCACATGGGCAATTTCTGGATCAGTATACGTTACCCACGGCATGACTAAATTACTCAGTTTATAACGTCCCAAACCAAAGGGAGAAAATAAAGTATTCTTAATGACTATTCGAGCCGCCGCATCCGCAGCATGAGTAAATTTCCAATCCATGCAGATATCACCAGCAGCATAAATCTTGGGGTTGGTGGTTTGCAAATAATCATTTACCATTACACCCCGTTGCTGATCATATTCCACGCCCACAGTTTCTAAATTCAAACCTTCTACATTCGGGACACGCCCCGCACCTGCTAAAATTTCATCTACTGTCACAGAATCTTCTCGACCATTGCAGCTAAAATAAACCTTCTTACCATCGCTAGTTTTTTCTACCCGCTGCATTTGGCAATTTAAAACCAAACGAATTCCTTCTTTGATAAAAATATGTTGGACAATTTCGGCAGCATCAGCATCTTCTTTATTAAGAATGTGGGAACCGCGATGGAAAAGCACCACTTCACAACCCAAGCGTCGGAATGCTTGCGCCAATTCGCAACCAATCGGCCCACCACCAATCACCGCCAAACGTCGTGGTCTTTGGGTGAGAGAAAAAACTGTCTCGTTAGTTAAATAACCTGCTTCTTCAATTCCTGGAATAGAAAGACGCGCCGCCCTTGCACCTGTAGCAATTACAGCTTTTTTGAAGTTGAGAGTTTTGTCATCAACCACTACAGTATTATTACTGGAAAAACTAGCGCTACCCAAAAAAACATCAACTCCCAGCTTTTGAAAACGTTCCGCCGAGTCGTGATGACTAATACCAGCACGCAGCTTTCGCATTCTTTCCATGACTGCGGGAAAATCCACATCGATGTGTTTGGGGACATTAACTCCAAAGTTTCTCGCATTCCACATCTCACCCACAACCCGCGCTGACCGGATGAGACACTTTGATGGTACGCAACCGACATTTAAGCAATCTCCACCCATCAGATGCTTTTCAATCAACGCCACCTTTAAACCTAAATCTAAACCTGCCGCACCCGCAGCCACCACCAATCCCGCCGTACCCGCACCAATCACAACCAAATCATAATAATCAGCAGGCTTGGGATTTATCCAATTAAGTGGATGCACGTAGGAAACGAGTTTTTGGTTATACTCATCTAGTGGGCGAATTATTACTTTTTGAAATTCAGAATTAGACATTGCTATAACCTGTTTATATTATTGGTGATCAGCCGTTTCAAAGTGTAATTTTGGAAAATGAAAATTTCTTGGTGTCTTGGTGTTTCACCACATAGACGCGCCAGCGGCTTCCCGCAGGGTAGACACTTAGACACAAAGAGGAAATATAGCTTATTGACTTCTTCTACAAAACGTCCTGTTCCAAAGCTTTCCTCGCAATCCGAGTCACATATATTGTGACTGCAACTGTGGCAATAAAACCTATAATCCGAATTGCCCATTGTACTGTCGGGTTGGTTGGTTGAGTTTGTGTACCAATCATGGCAAGATTTCCAGCTAGAGAACCAATGTAAACATACATAATTGTTCCGGGGATCATGCCTACAGAACCAATAAAGTAGTCTTTGAGGGAAACGTCGGTGACACCGAAGGCATAGTTTAATAAGTTAAAAGGAAATATGGGAGAAAGTCGGGTTAATAAAACTATTTTGAGTCCTTCTCTACCAACGACGCGGTCAATTGCAGCAAATTTTTTGTTATCTGCGATTTTTGTAGCTACCCAGTTTCTAGCTAGGTAACGTCCAACTAGGAAAGCAGCTGTTGCGCCCAAGGTTGCACCAATAAAGACATAGATGGAACCCCAGATGACACCGAAGACGACGCCTGCGCCTAAAGTGAGGATGGAACCTGGTAAAAAAGCAACGGTGGCGATGATGTAGAGGGCAATAAATGCGATCGCTCCTACTGTACCTAAACTGTCTATCCACTGCAAGGCGTTTCGCAACCATTCTTGAGGATTAAATCCTGGGGTTTTTACGGTTTCTTGTGCTAATGCAGAGTTTGTGTTTAGGCAAAAAATCAAGGTAAATACAACTAAGATAAAAAAAATTTGTTTTAAGAATTTATGTGATTTTTGGAAGTTAAGTTTATTTGCTAAAGTTTTATTTTTCATAAGTTACAAGTATTAGTTTTGATTAATTAAGAGGTCATCCGATTTGGGATTTTGGATTGACTTCCAGTAACGCACCCTACAATTTAAGTTTGACTTGAGCAATTCTCTCTAACTGGGTTAATAATTATTTCTGAATAAACACAGATTTTTTTACTCTACGCTTTCTTTCAGTGTTTGTTGAGCAATTCTGGTTATGTAAATAGTGACAACTATAGTGGCAATTAATCCTATTATTTGTATTAGCGATTTTCCAATTTGCGCTTCTGGGGTTGTTGGTTGATTGGGAGTGCTAATCATTGCTAAGTCGGTCGCAAGGGAACCGATATAAACGTACATGACAGTACCTGGAATCATACCAATTGAACCCAAGATATAATCTTTCAGTGAAACTTGGGTGATTCCAAAAGCATAATTTAATAAGTTAAATGGAAATATGGGAGATAAGCGAGTCAAAAATACTATTTTAAATCCTTGTTTGGCAACTGCTTGATTGATCGCTTGGAATTTAGGATGCTTTTCTAATTGTCGGCAAACCCAATCTCGTGATAAATAACGTCCAATTAAGAATGCAAAAGTAGCTCCAATAGTAGCAGCAATTAGTACATAAATTGAACCCCAAACTAAGCCAAAGAGACAACCGCCTTTGAGTGTGAGTAAGGAGCCGGGTATAAACAGTAACGTTGCTAAATTATAGATAAAAATAAATGCGATCGCACCAAATGGGCCAAAACTTTCAATCCAGGTTATTGATATCTGCAACCATCCCTGAATATTGAAATGTTTGGCAGCTATGATCAAGCTGACAACTAGAGAAAATAATAATATAAGCTTGAGCTTGGGTTTTGTTTGCATATTGGGGATTGGGGATAAAACAATTAAAAATTAAAAATGTAACTCCCCAGGTAAGACTGTAAGGATTATTCCAATTGAGGAAGAATTACAGTAACAAATAATTAGTTAATGTACAAGTACAAATGCACATTAATCATAAAAGCAAAAAGCCCGTGGCGAGGATTGAACTCGCGACCTCACCCTTACCAAGGGTGTGCTCTACCACTGAGCTACACGGGCAAAATTAAGGCATTCATAATATTAAAAATGTAAAACTAAAACTTTTAAATTTTAATTTTACATTTTCAATTATAGCAGGTGGGCCGGGCTGGATTTGAACCAGCGTAGGCGCTAGCCAACGGATTTACAGTCCGTCTCCATTAACCACTCGGACACCGACCCGTGAGACCCACGATTAAGAATATTAGCACAAGGTTTTAGAATTTCCAAGCTTTTTTTCAAAAAAAATTTATTTGGTCATTGGTCATTTGTTAGTGGATAGGGAACGGGGAAAGAGGACAAGGAGAATAACCAATGTCCGATCCCCAATCCCCGATCCGCAATCCCTACTAACTGAGTAATTCCCCTGTTTCTTGCAGTGCGTGCAAGCGATGGTAAATACCACCATGACGCAGAAGTTGTTCGTGATTACCGACTTCTATGATTTTGCCTTGGTCTAGAACCACAATCTGATCTGCTTCTCTGACTGTACTCAGGCGGTGAGCAATTACAATTGTGGTACGAGTTCCTTGGAGCGATCGCATTGCTAATTGAATGGAACGCTCAGACTCATAATCTAAGCTAGAAGTTGCTTCGTCAAAAACCAGCACATCCGGTTCTACTAGTAACGCCCTAGCAATTCCCAGGCGCTGTCTTTGTCCGCCAGACAACCTCACACCCCTTTCTCCTACGACAGTGTAATAACCTTGGGGTAAATTCTGAATCACTTCATCAAGTCTAGCGATTCTACAGGCTTCTTCAACTTGGTCAAAGGTGACATCTGATCGACCATACTTGAGATTATCCAAGACAGTTCCGTTAAAAACATCTACTTCTTGGTGAACTATTGCCAGTCTGCGGCGATAATTCCCCACATTTAAACTACGAATATCTTGACCATCAATGAGAATTTGACCTTCATTTGGTTCAAAATAGCGCAATAGTAATTTCACCAAAGTAGATTTACCCGAACCTGATCGCCCGACCAATGCCACTGTTTGATATGGTTCAATCAAGAGACTGATATCCTGCAAAACAGGGCGTTGAGGTTCGTAGCCAAAGCTAACATGAGAAAACTCTACTTTTCCTGTAAATTGATAAGCAGAATCTGGTTGTGGTTTCTCCAAAAGACCAACGGAATCAACTCCAGATGGTTCTTGCAGAAATTCGTTAAACCGCACCATAGAACTATAGCGACGAGCAAACATCTCTGCCAATACGCTAATTGGTTCCAACTCCGCATAAGCCATACTGGAAAGAGTTAAAGTCATGATAAAGTGACCAAGAGAAATCCTACCAGCTACTGTTTCTACGAGCGTCAAACCTAAGATCGCAAACACGCAAAACTGAATGACAGTTCTTTGCTTAGTATTCAGTTTGACGTAACCTTTGTGGATACGATGATCCACCACAGTGAATTCACGTTCTAAACGGACTTTTTGCCGTTCTAGTTCTTTGGCTTCTGTCGCAAATGCTTTTACTGTTTTAATATTGCTGATAATTTCCGAAGTTCGGCTTTCTGTACTTTCTCCATATTTATCCAAGCGGTTATCATGCCAAACTAGGCGCTTTAACTTTTTCAAGGTAAAGCCAAGAATAACCACAAAGGAAATTAAATACAAAATTGCGATTCGCCACTCCACAAACCAGATAAATACAAAAATTCCCAAAACCCGAAACAGCTTCGGAATCATCTGTCCAGCGATTTCAGGATAAGTCCAAGTGTGGTTGGCGACACCTCTTGCTACTCGCCCAGCAATGCGTCCGGGGTTATTTTCGTCATAAAATTCTAGAGGTAAGGTGAGAATCTTTTCAATCGCTTTTTGATGTTGATCTCGACGCGATCTTAAAGCAATATCCCAATGAAACCAATTAGTTAACCAAGGTTGTGTCGGCGCTCTCACCACAGTCACAAGAAAAATTAAACCCAGCAATACACCTAAAGATAGAAGCTGATTCACTGGGTAATTGATAAGGTTTGCAATTGTGGCGATCGCTACTACAAGCGGCTTATCTAATGGTTGATTAGACAACACATTTAAAATCTGCCCGATCGCATACGGTACGACCAAATCAATAATCTCGTAAACACTGGTAGCTGCAATACTGAAAATACTCAACTTCCAGTAGGGACGAAAGTAATTGAGAATATCTCTAAAGTTTGCCATGATGCACACTGTCCAAGAGCATGAGCCTTTAGCTCTGGAAGTTTAATACTACATGTATATTACATTGTAGTCAAGAGGCAAATTGGTAAATAAGCCTTTGCTCAGGTTTTAACCCATTTTAATGGGTTTAAGCTTTGAGCCGAAAATTTATTTTACGGCTGATTGCAACTCGTGCAAGATTTAGTGATCAGATTACGAACATCGCCAGGGCTAGGTACAAAATATCATACTGATTTCCAAAAAATACTTGCATCTGTTGATTAAATGTAAACAGGCGAATAAACGTAAGCGTTCAGGGGGTGTAAAGAAAACAAAAAACATTTCCCAAAATCAAGGAATGAAATTAAGCCGCTTTCAATAACTCAGAATCATCAGAACAAGGAGTAACTTGTGGAAGCAAAGAAGGTGGAGTGTTATCACCACG
>NZ_JBHFLM010000023.1:0-21216 GCF_041928655.1 Pelatocladus sp. BLCC-F211
AGGTTGGGTTGAGTGCAAGCGAAACCCAACAAAGCCTTGATAATGTTGGGTTACTCTGCGAGAAGCCGCGCAGGGCGCGTCTACGTTCCTCAACCCAACCTACGCTAGTTTTAGTTTTTAGCCTTAACTGAACCGTATTGACATCTGGGTTAGTTATTTTTAGAACCTGTGATTTTGCAAAAAAATTTCTATCAAACGTGCGATCGCTTGATTCTCAACAACCTAAATCCAAGAATGGAACCACATCCGCAATTTATAAGCTTGAGGTGAGAGGGGTAAAGCTAAATAAAGCGGTAGCCAGAAAACAAAAGCTGTCAGAATTGTAAACGTAATCGTAACACCAACAGCGCGGAGTACCTTGGAATAACTGCGAAGACATTGATCTACTAACCAAGCGATCGCCATAAAAGCGAACACAACAGCTGTCATGTAGTGATAGATAAAAAGACAGCGATTTACTCTTACCCAAGGCAGCAAATTGGCGGCATAATTTAAAATCAAATATAAAGCAATCCAATTATCAACAGAAAGTCTTGGCGCGATCGCAAAATGCTTTTTCTTCACCAAAAAACTTATCGCTTGCCACCCCAACATTACTACTAACAATAACAGAGCAATGACACCAAACCACCACAAAAACGGATTCCCCATTGCATGAACATCATAAATTACTTTGCCAGTACCGCTAGGTAAAGGTGGTCCAAATACAGGAAGGGGTTCTTTGAGATTTGTTGCTGTTTCGTATAAATACGCCATTGGTCTAGTCAGCAAAGGCCATTTATACCATCCAGCACAGTAAGGGTGGACTGTGGGAGTATTACCACCTAAACGCTCATGAAACAGCAAAATTTGTTTATGAACTTCAATAAAATTATATCTTCTGTTGATTAATAAATGAGGAATCCAAATCAGGCTGTAGATGAATGCTGGAATAATTCCTAAATAAAAGAAAAAGCTCACAAAATTTAGCTGCGTCAAGTTTTGTAATAGGGATGTTTCGTTTTCATGCTCCCATAAATTACGGCTTTCTCTAGCAATATTAGCCTGACTGATTGTTCCGATAAATTTCCATCCCCAGGCGAAAATCCAAATCAGATAAGCACCTAATAAAAACCACAAACCGTTCCATTTTGTAGCAGCAGAAGCACCAAAAGCAACCCCAGCAAGTATGAGGTAAAGTCTACGCTGTTGTCTGTGATGAGCTAAGGCTAATAAGAACAATAACTGTCCTAATAATCCAAAGATAACTATATATATATTGATCAAAGCGTAGCGAGACTCAACGATAAATATACCGTCACAAGCCGTGAATAAACCCGCCAATAAAGCAAAACCACGACGAGAACTTAATTGATAGGCAATTCCTGTAATAATTAAGGGAATAGATGAGCCAAACAGAGCATTAAGCCAACGATAACTCCAAGCTGGCCGCAATTTACCTGTTAAGCCATTTACCTGATCATGCCAAAAGGGAATGCGATCGCTAATCCACATTCCCGATGCAATTATCAGTTTACCAAGCGGTGGATGACCATCAAAAAATGGAGTGTGAGTGAGATAGTTATTGCCAAATTTAGCATAGTAAACCTCATCAAATACTAAGGTATTAAATCTCCCTAATCCCCAAAATCGTAGGAAAAGTGATAGAAGAAATATACCTGCAATGCCTATCCAAAACCATTTTTTAGTCATTGGTCAATAGTCAATAGTCAATAGTCAATAGTCAATGGTCATTTGTCATTTGTCATTTGTCATTGAGTATTGGTGTTGATCTCCCCCTTGTCTCCCTTGTCCCCGATCCCTGATCCCCGATCCCTTCCCTCTACTTTCGCCACTTCTAGCATGGTTTTTAATACAGAATCAGGATTTAGACTAATTGAATCAATTCCTTGTTCCACTAAAAACTGAGCAAATTCTGGGTAATCACTAGGTGCTTGTCCGCAAATACCAATTTTGCGATTATGCTTTTTCGCCGCAGCGATCGCCATTTTTACCATTTGCTTGACTCCTTGACTGCGTTCGTCAAACAACCCTGCTACTAAGGCTGAATCTCTGTCTATGCCTAGTGTTAGCTGAGTTAAATCATTAGAACCAATTGAAAACCCATCAAATACCTCAGCAAACTCCTCAGCCATTATGACATTATTAGGCAATTCGCACATCACATAAACTTGCAAACCATTCTCACCTTGATGTAGACCATTTTTTGCCATTTCAGCCAACACTAACCGCCCTTCATCAGGAGTTCGACAAAAAGGAATCATCGGGATAATGTTAACTAAACCCATTTCTTCGCGGACTCGCTTCATAGCCTGACACTCTAAAGCAAAACCTTCGCGATAGCCTTGATCATAATAACGTGCAGCCCCCCGCCAACCCAGCATGGGGTTTTCTTCTTTGGGTTCAAATTGTCTACCACCGAGTAAATTTGCATACTCGTTACTCTTAAAGTCTGACATTCTCACAATTACTGGTTTAGGATAAAATGCTGCGGCAATTCTGCCAATACCTTGCGCTAATTTATCAACAAAATACTGTGGTTTGTCATCATAAAGAGCGGTAATTTCTGCAATTTTTTCCTTAACAAATTGATCTTCTAGTTGATCATATTTAATTAATGCCATGGGATGGGTTTGAATGTGATTGGCGATAATAAATTCAGTCCGCGCCAAACCAACCCCATCGTTAGGAATTGCAGATAAACTAAAAGCTTCCTGGGGATTACCCACATTCATGAAAATTTGGGTGCGGGTACGAGGTAAATCTTCTAAAGCAACTTCTTGTACATCAAAAGGTAGTAATCCTGGGTAAACTTTTCCTTCTTCTCCTTCAGCACAAGAAACTGTTACTTCCTGACCACTTTTTAATACTTCCGTCGCATTCCCACATCCCACAATAGCAGGTACGCCAAGTTCTCTAGCAATAATTGCAGCATGACAGGTGCGTCCCCCAGAATTAGTAATAATCGCACTAGCACGCTTCATAATTGGTTCCCAGTCGGGGTCAGTTCTATCTGTCACCAGAACTTCCCCTGGTTGGAATTGGTCAATTTTGCTGACTTCGCAAATTATTCGTGCTTTTCCTTGACTAATTGCGGAACCGACAGCACGTCCCGTTACTAAGGGATTCTCCAGAGGAGACGCTTCGCGTAGACGCGTCAGCGGCTTCTCATAGAGTACGGGGATCGGGGAACGTGGGGTCCCCTCTGGGGATAAGGGGCAACGGGGATCAGGGAAAGACAAAAGAGAAATTCTTTCTTGTCCCCCTTGTCCTCCCTGTCCTCCATGTCCCATTGCAAGTCTATAAGTTCGCAACACATTCTGGCTTTTCTGAGATTGGACTGTTTCTGGACGCGCTTGGACAACAAATAATTGATTAGTAATACCATCTTTTGCCCACTCAATATCCATCGGGGTGTAGACACCGTGAACTTGAGAATAATGGTCTTCTATCAAACAAGCCCAATGTCCTAGTTGTAAAATTTCATCATCTGTAAGAGCAAATTTATTTTTTTCTGGATTGGAAACTAGGATATTTTTAGTAAATTTAGAGCCATCGTCATAAACCATTTTTAATTCTTTGCTGCCCAATTTTTTATCAATAATTGAGCGAAATCCGGCTTTTAATGTCGGTTTAAAAACATAATATTCATCAGGATTTACTGCACCTTGAACAACATTTTCTCCTAAACCATAGGCAGCTGTAATCAGTGCTGCATCTTTGAAACCTGTTTCAGTTTCTATGGTGAACATGACTCCAGCAGATGCTAAGTCAGAACGCACCATTTTCTGCACACCGACGGCGAGGGCAATGTTAAAGTGATCAAAGCCTTTAATCTGACGATAAGAAATAGCGCGATCAGTGAATAAAGAAGCAAAACATTTATGACAAGCTGCTAAAACTCCCGCAGTTGTTGTGACATTGAGGTAGGTTTCTTGCTGTCCCGCAAAACTTGCATCGGGTAAATCTTCCGCGGTGGCGCTAGAACGAACCGCTACATCTGTATCGAGATAATACTGTTCACACAAAGTTTGATATGCACGGGCGATCGCATCACGCAATTCTGGTGGAAATGGTGTATGTATGAGTAGCGATCGCGCTTTTTTACCTCGTTCGCGTAAATTATTGACATTATCAACATCTAAGTCAGTAAACAATTCCCGCAGTTGTGCTTCTAATCCAGCAGACTCAATGAAGTAACGATAAGCATAAGCAGTAGTAGCAAACCCCATTGGTACGTTTACACCTTTGGGTATTAATTGTTGAATCATCTCACCCAAAGATGCATTTTTGCCACCAACTAGCGGTATATCACCAATACCAACTTCATTTAACCAGAGAATGAGCGATCGCTCTTTGGAAGTTGGTTGAGCAGTCTCTTTTATAACTATTGCCACCCGTATATACTCCTGTTAAACTTTTTTCTTGTTCAGCAAAGACGAGCAATTAAGTTTATTAGTCTGAAATAGTTCGTCTCTTTATTGACTAACTTCAATATGCCTATATATTAGTAATCTACTTTATATTTTATTTGGAATCACTATGTCCAAAGTTATAGAGAAAATTTTATTTAATTTTAGAGTTGCTCTGAAAATGACTAGAGCGAATAAATCTGCATTTTATATTTCCGAAATTATATCTGTTAATCCTGAATCTATATAGATGCCTTTTTTGATTTCACTCAAGGGGTAGAGTATGTTTGAGTGCTTCACAAAAAAATCTGTCAAATCGTGATGCTAGCACAGGAAGACGCACGTCGGTTGGGGCATAATTTTGTCGGAACAGAACAGTTACTGTTAGGCTAAATCCTACAATAACGAACATGCGAAAGTTTGCTAAAACAGCACTCAAAATTTTAAAAGCAACGATTGCTGAATTACCTGCTACCAGTCAGTTAGTTACAGATTGTAACCAGTTACTACCAAAAATAGCTAATTTTTTTGATTTGTGATAATCCTTTAATTTGTTAGTGGTTGTTGGTTGGTAGTTGTCTGCCGTAACAAACAACTACCAACTCAGAACTAACAACAACTCAGAAAGGGTTAAATAATTATGAATACTCAAGATATTAGTATTAAATTTCTCCAAGGACGTACAGCATTTATTATTATCCACGGCGTAGGTGAACAAATACCTTATGAAACAGTAGATTATTTTGCCCAAAATTTAGTTAAACACTTTGAAGGGCAGAGTTTACCAATCATGTTAGAACACTTAATTGCTAAACGAAGACTACCTAATGGCAATCCTTGGATAGAAAGCTTTGTGCGTCTTAGCCCTACTGAATTTCCAGCAGATGATTTTATAGATATTCACGAATATTATTGGGCAGCAGATACGGAAAATCAAATTAGTGTATCAGAAGTATTACAATGGGCAGATCAGACACTAGAGGGGACAATTGCATTTTATAGTCGCAAGGAAAATGAATCTAAATTAGATGATATTTTAAAAGAAAAAAATTGGAATAGTTTTTTTAAATATCGCTTACGCTGGCTAACTATCTTTTTACGGTTATTTAAAATAATATATCCTTGGTTACGACTAATTATTTACGTAATTCTACTATTATTAAGTCCATTTCTTCAAGGCAAGTTTTTACAACCAGCTTGGAAATTAAGCAGACAATTGATAACTCCTTTGCTAGTAAATATGGTGGGCGATGTTGCTATATATACCACCACCACTGTAAAATCCCCTTACCATAAAATTCGTGAACAAATACTAGCGGAATCATTAACACTGCTCAAAGCCATTCTCAAGGATAAATCAGCAAATTATGACCAAGTAATCATAGCTGGACATTCTCTCGGTAGCTGTATTGCTTACGACACCTTGAATCTTTTATGCATAGAAGCAAGTCTATCTCAAGATCGGGGTAAAAGTTTGCTTGTTGATAAAATTACAGGATTAATTACTTTTGGATCTCCATTAGATAAGATTGCTTTTTTCTTCAGAGAAATGGCAGAGCAGCATCAGTATATTAGACAGAGAATATTAGAACACTTAAATTCTTTTCGTGTAAAGCCTTTATATATTCGGTTAACTCCATACTTGACTAAAAACCCAGTAGAATGCCAACTAGAAAAAATTCGCTGGGTAAATTATTATCATCTACAAGATCCAATTAGTGGCCACTTAGATTATTACGACAGCTTAGATAATATACGAATGGAATATGAAACTACTTGGGGGGAAAAGGCGCATTTAGGTTACTGGACAGATCCCAATTTCTATAAGGATATTGCCCAACGCTTTCTTTCAAAAAAAAATAAGTAGTAGACTTCGTAGCTCAGTATATCCCATAAAGGAGATAACACATGTAAAATGGTTTTTCAATTTGATGCAAAAATATATGCTCAAATCCTAACTAACCATCAATACAGAAAATGAATACTATAGATGAAATATCAAGGTACTTAATACATCAAGCTTCAACGATCCAAAATTTCAAATCTGAAATAGCATAACCTATGAAAATGCTTTGCCGCACATAAGATGTCCATATAGTATATGGTGCTTGGTGGTTCGTAAGAAGATTAAGAACAGGTTATTAAATAACAAATTCAATCATTACTACTTAGTAAGTCTTGGTTATTTGAGCCTAACAATTGCAAACTAATGACTTCAGCCATTGGGAAACTACCCAATCACAGCAGACAACGGAGGAAAAATCATGGGTAAGTACGACAAATTTTTTGAGTCGGAAGAGGTGTTGGAAGAATCACTCAATCCAAATGAAGCGATCGCAGCCGTCGCGGTTGTGACTGCAATTGCTGACTCTTCCATAGAAGATGTAGACGCGGAACTATTGACGGATATTCTCTGGGGATTTGAAATTTTTGACGAATATTCCGATGATGAATTATTAGAAATGATCGATAAACTTGTAGCCTTAGCTGAAGATGAAGGAGTCGGAACACTTTTCAACACTGCTTATGAATCATTGGATGATGAATTAATCCCAGATGCCTTTGCTGCGGGGGTGAGTATGCTAGTAGATGAAGAAGATTTGCGTATTCCCAGGGGGAAAGCAACTCTACTCAAGAAGCTACAACAAGCCTTGGAACTAGAAGATGACGAAGCGAAGGAAATTGTAGAAGAAGTGATTACCGCTTTTGAAGAAGCAGAAGATGAAGACTTCCTAGAAGAAGATGATGATGAAGACTTACTAGAATCAATCTCTAGCCAGCCAATATATGAGTCACCTGCTGGCAATTTTACAGTCCCTGTTCCATCCAGCCTGCAACAGGGTGCAATGATTGATAGTCAAGAAGGAATAGTAACTTTTTCTGATGACGTTGGTTCTTTATTCAGAATCGATTATAGTTCTCTGCCTCCTCAACAAATGGATGACATGGAATCTGTAGGACAGGAGGAATATTTAAGGTCTATTCTTTTGAACAAGTATGTGCCTAGTGCGATCGCATCTAATTTACCAGATGCTTCCGTGGATTACACTGAATATCTGTCAGATGTATTAGAAGGCGCTTACTTTGCATTAGTAAATATGCCCGAAGGCTCAACAGTTCCTAAAACAGGGAACAACGGTACTGCTGTCAAATGTGATGCTTATCGAGGATTGTTAGCATTTATTGATGGAGACTTTTTGTATATAGTCAGTAGCCAGCGCAGCTTTTGTGATGGTGAAACTCCGGCGGGTGTTAAACAAGAAGCCCAAAATCTGAAGCAGAGTATTATCAACTTCGTCGATACGATTGAGTTTAGTTAGCTTTAGAGGCACGCGCACTCATCTATTCGCATTCAGAAGGTGTTTTTTTGGGAAAATCGCCTTCTGTTAACAAATGACCAATGACCAATGACAAATGACTAACAAATTAACAAATAATTAACAAAAAGTCCTAAACTGAAAATTGCATTGTGTATAGTTTTGAGCTTGACGAAATCACCTGTGCGGAAAATAGTAATTGCCGGAAACTGGAAAATGTACAAAACTCAGGCAGAGTCCCAAGAGTTTTTACAAGGATTTCTGTCTGCCTTAGAAGAGACTCCCCAAGGCAGAGAAGTGGTATTGTGCGTCCCCTTCACTGATTTAAATCTTTTATCTAAGAGTTTGCATGGTAGTCGTGTACAACTGGGGGCGCAAAATGTTCATTGGGAAGACAGTGGTGCCTATACGGGTGAAATTTCCGGGCCGATGTTACAAGAAGTAGGAATACGCTATGTAATTGTCGGTCATAGTGAACGACGGCAGTATTTTGGCGAAACGGATGAAACCGTCAATTTACGCCTCAAAGCTGCTCAAAAGAATGGTTTGACCCCGATTTTATGTGTAGGCGAAACAAAGCAACAACGAGATGCAGGGGAAACGGAATCGCTAATTATCAGCCAGCTAGAAAAAGGTCTAGTGAATGTTGATCAGACAAATTTAGTGATTGCTTACGAACCCATTTGGGCAATTGGTACCGGTGATACCTGTGAAACCACTGAAGCCAATCGCGTCATTGCTGTTATTCGTAAGCAATTAAAAAATCCTGATGTCCCAATTCAATATGGCGGTTCAGTCAAACCGAATAATATTGATGAAATTATGGCCCAGCCAGAAATTGATGGTGTGTTGGTGGGAGGAGCAAGTTTAGAACCTGCAAGTTTTGCCCGGATTGTGAATTATCAGTGAATTACAACTAATGTGGTGGGCATTGCCCACCTACCCTGTAGAAATGACAAGCAACTTGATGATTCGCGATCGCGCCTTTGAATGGGGACGGCGGACTTATTTGATGGGCGTTTTAAATGTCACCCCTGACAGTTTTAGTGATGGTGGCGAATTTAATGCGATCGCTACTGCTTTGACACAGGCGCAAGCACTCCAAGCCGCTGGAGCAGATATTATTGATATTGGAGGCCAATCAACTCGACCAGGAGCCGAGCAAATATCAATTGCTGAAGAACTTGATCGTGTTTTACCTGTATTGCAGGTATTACGTCCAGAAATTTCCGTACCAATTTCTATAGATACCACACGCTCCGCAGTGGCGATCGCTGCGGTAAAAGCAGGCGCCGATATAGTTAATGACATTTCCGGAGGCATATTTGACCCAGAAATGTTACCCTCTGTAGCAAAAATGGGTGTGCCTATTATTTTAATGCATATCCGTGGAAATCCACAAGATATGCAAAAAATGACTGATTATCAAGATTTGATGGGTGAAATTTGTAATTTTTTATCAGAACGAATTGCAGTAGCAATAGCTGCGGGTATTAATCAAACACAAATTATTATTGATCCTGGTATTGGTTTTGCCAAGAACTACGAACAAAATTTAGAAATTTTTCGCCGCTTGCCAGAACTAAGAAAGCTCAATTGCCCTATTTTGGTAGGGCCATCGCGTAAAAGTTTTATTGGTCGCATTTTAGACCAACCAGATCCGAAAGCCCGTGTCTGGGGAACGGCTGCGGCGTGTTGTGCTGCAATCTTTACAGGAGCCGATATCCTGCGGGTTCACGATGTCAAGCAAATGCATGATGTTTGCTTAGTTACAGATGCAATTTTTCGACAGTCGTAATTAGTTGTTGGTTGTTAAGAATTAGATCATTGACAAATGAGCTTCTTATAAAGAACCATTTTCTGATTTCTTGTTATTACCTTCTTGGGATACTGCCTCAGAAATAAATTCCATCATGTCAGCCGATTTCCCTGGGTCTACAAACACGACTTTGGCATTTTCACTTTCACCTAGTTTGTAGCTGGCATTAATATAATCCTGTGCTACAAGATACCGCAGAATATCCTTATTCACAGAGTCATCACGTAAGGCTTCCGAAATGATTTCCATCGATCTCTTAGTTCCTTCTGCTTTTTTAACTGCGGCTTGCCGTTCTCCTTCTGCTTCTAAAATAGCAGCACGACTTTTAATTTCAGCAGCTCGCTGCTCTTCCATCGACTTCCGTACACTTTCGGGTAAGGTAATACTTTGAATATCTACCCGAATAACTTCTACTCCCCACTTTGGTGTAATTGCATTTAAAGCATCTAGTATGTCTCTATCTATATCACTGCGGGAGACATTAGTTTCTTCCAAGGTGTGTTGAGCCAGGACTTCTCTAATAGTGGTTGTAGACAATTGTGTCAGGGCGCTTTGCAAGTCTTCGATCTCGTAATAACTTCTTCTGATATCTTGAATATGCCAGTAAACTACTGCATCAATTTCTACAGAGGTATTATCTTTAGTGATAATGTTTTGAGGTTTGATGTCTAAGATTTGTTCTCTTTTGGTATCTTCCATCACTATTTGATCTAGCAAAGGAATAATAAAGTTTAGTCCTGGGTCAAGTTTGCGATGATACTTGCCTAAACGCTCCACCAGAGCTTCATTTCCTTCATTAATTAGTTTGGCAGAGCCTAAAGCATAGCCTATAAGGACTAAAACTATAGCAATAATTGGTTCCATACATGCTCCTGATTAAGCTTTGAGGGAATTTACTTTTTACTTTAAGGACTTAATTCTACTCTGTCCTAATTTTTTGTGTTTATAGTTTGAATATAGTTACTAAAGCCAAGCGCTAGAGAGCGAAGGCTTTCGATAAGTTAATATCACAAGTAATGAGTTCAGACAAGACCTCTAGGAAGAAGCAAGGCTATTAAAGCACTTTCGCAGGCATAGTTGCAAGCGCTAATTTGTGATCAAATTGACCAAGTAGTAGAGCGTACTTGCCTTACACCCCTACACCCCTATACCCTTACACTCTTATCCCCTTTCCCCTTTTACCCAAGGTTTTAGATTTGCTGGTAATTCTGAAATAAGACTCAAGGGTAGATTGGACGTGGAAAAAGATTGAGCATAAGCTGATGTCAGAAACGGTTGATAAGTTTTGGCTTCTGGCGTCTGTTGTTTGATAAATGCCAAACTTACACCTTGTAGCAACTGACGTAAGGCTTTAGTTTGTTCTCCTTGTCGTTCTTTGACGATAGTAGTAGTATCACTGGACTGATAGGTAGGATCGCTAATACTCAAGTGCGTACCACCAACAGCACTGAGTAAATATTTTTCACCTCCTAATTGGCTAAAGGGTGTAATTTGATGCTTAAGGGCGGGAGTGATCGGATCTTCGGTTCCAGTTAAAATTAGAACTGGTTTTTTGACTCTAGATAACGCCTTTTGATCAAACAGATCACCAATCATAGGGTTAAGAGCGATCGCACTTTTAACCCTTTCATCTTTGAGTTGAAGTTTTTGTTCTGGTAAAGAAGTTGCTGCACACTGTAACCAATCACCAGCAGATTGACCAATACCTAAAGAATTGTTACAGAATTGCCGCAATTGTTGCAAGTCAACCTCTGCTCCTAGTAAAGCTAAGGCAGTATAACCACCTAAAGAATGGCCAATCACAGTAACTTGATTTGTATTGAGTTTTCCTTGTAGCTGTCCTGGCTGTTTATCTAGTTTTGCTAGTTCGTTGAGTGCAAAGCTGATATCCTTGGGTCGGTCAATAAATTCAGTTGCAGGTAATAATCTCTTGAGATTGGCTTGATTTGAGGCTCTACTAATAGCAGTGACATTGCTACCTGGATGTTCAATTGCAGCGACAGTAATCCCGTAGGAAGCAAGATGATGAGCTAAGTACCTCAAAAATTGACGATTTGCTCCAAATCCGTGAGAAATCACAACCATTGGATTTTGGGCATTGCCATGACTCCAATAAACATCTACGGGTATACTACGATTCCGTTGTCGGTCTTGGAGAGTAAGTGTCTGTTGCTGAACTGTTTGCTTACCAGGAGTCGCGGGATTAAATTTAGTTGGTAATAACGTGCTATTTTTAGCAGTTTCTTGCCGTGATAATACGGCTCCAAAAAGTTGACTTTGCCAGTAGTTCGGGTTTAATTCCAACGCCACAGAAACTGCTTGAGAGGCGTCTACTGTTACGTTTTGTTGTGGGTATGCTCTTAAAAAACCCAGCGCACTCAAACCATTGACTTGCCGCAGTGCTAAATTGAGGGTTGCTTGGAGACTTTCAGCACTACTACCTGGTATGATTGCTGACAAAGATGAGATAAATTGTTTACCTGCGGGGTTTTGCTTTAATTCTGCAACGAATTTGTCAGCAACAGCTGGATTGATTTCTAAACGCTTTGTCAGTAATTCTCTAATTTGGGGTGTGAGTATTGCTGAAAATATTTGCAGATTGTCTGGTAGATTTCCAGTTTTGGCAAATTTTTCTAAATCCGCGATCGCTACTGACTGTTGAAATGGCCCCAAGCGAATAGTAACTGTTTCTGCTGCAAAAGTTGCAGGCATCGCTGTACCCCAACTCAAAACTAGAGTTAGGGTACAAAGTAATGAATGTTTCCAGGATTTATGACGTCGCTGTCTGCCAAGCTGAAATTGCATACTAGTCACTGGTTATTGGGAACTCATATAACTGATGACATTATCAGCCTAGAAACAGTTTCGTATCAGTTATCAGTTATCAGGCTTAATAGTAACGAATTTGAACTTGTCACTACAACTTTCCAGCAATTGATGTGGATTTAAAGCCAGCAATAGACCGGATAACTGTTTACTGTTAACTGATAACTGTTAAAACCCAGTGAATATGGATCTGATAATACCGAAGACAGCACCTATAGGATTAAAGATCGCACCGATAGTATCACCAGCTATAGCTGGATTAGAACGCTTAACAATTACAACATCATTATTGCGAAGTATGGGGTTGGTTTTCTCGTTAATTCCTGCGGAGAAGTCCATTTTAACACTGCGCTTGGTGACAGAACCGTCAGGATTGAGACGAATCAAATCCACGGTGGAACTTCTGGCTCTAGCATCATTAAACCCACCTGCTGCGAGTATAGCTTGATTCAATGAGCTATTAGGCAGAACTTCAACTCTTCCTGGATTTTTGACTTCTCCTACAATACCGACTTGCATACGTGACGGAGAGAGAGTGGTGTTTGCTAGTTGGGTAGCTTCTGCTGGGTTGACTTCGGTGGCAGTGGGGATAACGATTGTATCACCATCTTGAACAACGATGTCTTGATTGATATCACCGCCTTGGAGTAATTGCCAGAAATTGACCTTAATTTGTTGTTCTGAGCCAGTTCTTGTTGGTCGGCGAATAATGATATCGCGAATATTAGCTTGAGTTGTGATCCCACCAGCAAGTTGAATTGCTCGTGACACAGTTGGTTGACCAGAAATAGCCGGCGCACCAGTTCCAGTTGTTGTTCCAGCGCCTGCACCCTCAGCCTGTCCTTGAGTGACAAGATAGGTTCCTGGACGGTTTACTTCACCAGTTACCGCTACTGAGCGGGGTTGGGTGATATCAGCAGCAAAGCTAGCAGCCGATAAGTTACGCGCATCTGCCAAATTCAAGGTATTTGCTGTTGGTACAAAAACCGTGTCGCCATCCCGCAGAGTTACATCTTGAGGTAAAGTACCTGTTTGGATATATTTCTGTAAATCAAGGGTAATAACTTGTTCTGGCCCGTATCCCAACTTGCGTCGTAGTTGTACTTTGGTGACGTCTGCGGCTTGAGTAACACCTTTAGCTGTTGTCAGTGCTGACATCACAGTTGGGTATTGTACCCCAGGATCTTGACCTGCACCTCCTGCTAAACTGAGACTGTAAGCCCCTGGTCGTGATACTTCTCCGGCTACAGTCACATTAATCGGACGAGGCGATAACAAATTCACTGAAATGATCGGACGCTTCAAATAAGTTTTATAAGCACATTCAATAACGTTAGCAGCCTGCTCTGTTGATAAACCTTGAACAGGTACAGTGCCAATTAAAGCTAAATTGATTGCTCCACCAGGAGGAATGGTGTACTCACCAGTGTACTCCTCAACTTCAAAGACATTGACACGGATGCGATCGCCTCCTCCTAATGTATACCCTGAGTACGAAGCTTGTGTATTTCTACTGTCAGCCAACTCTTGGTCTAGGCATTGTTTCACAGTTGGTATCTGTGTTTGAGCCATGACCACAGGTAACAAATTTGTCAATGCTAGGGTGAAAAACAGCAACCCTGCTACTGGCTGACTAAAAATTTTCCACAAACTTGTATTAAGCATATTTACCTGAAATACCATGAGTAAAGCACTGTCTTATCAGTTTATCGTTGACTATACTTAAATATTTGGGTTCCCCAATAATATTATTTTCAGAAAAAACCCTATGCTTCAGAAAAGAGATCGTATGTAGAATTTGAATTTTTAATGAAGCTAATTTCAATTAGCTTTTTGACATACTTTATTTTCGTGAAAATAATTGTGGCAATAATTACAATCAATTTAGTTAACAGTTAGTTGGGATTAGTTACTAGTGCTTGTTCATAATATAATGACCAATTTAATTATTTTTGACATTTTAACGATAATTATTTAATGGTACAAGCCCCCAGATTTTAGAATTGGAAACAATCCAATATCTAAAATCGGATAAACCTTGACTTTTAACCTATATTTTATATTTTTGAATTTGTTGCATGAAAAACTCTTCTAAAGATAGACGAGACAAATTCATACTAATTATTTGCCCACCCATGAGATTTAGACTTGCAAAAAAATCATAGGCGTCACCTTGCAATTCACCTTGCCAATAACCATGAGACACAAATTCTAGATTAGGAATCCATTTTTGCAGAATTTCCCAATCGCCACCTTGACCTTTAACATGATATGTATTGTATGTTCCCAAGAGTTCATTGAGGGAACCAGAACAAATCAATTCACCTTGAGCAAGAATGGCAATGCGATCGCAAATTTGTTCTACTTCACTTAAAATATGACTATTGAAAAAAATTGTTTTGCCTGCGGCTTTGAGTGATAGGATAGCTTCTCGCATTTGCAAGCGTCCTACCGGATCTAATCCAGACATCGGTTCATCTAAAAACACCACTTCTGGATCGTTAATTAGTGCTTGTGCCATACCCACTCGCTGAAGCATACCTTTAGAGTAGCGACGCATTTGCTTGTTGCGAGCATCAGCTTGCGATAAACCCACTAATTCTAGCAATTGAGGAATGCGTTGACGTTGTACATTTGCAGGAATTTGAAATAACCCGGCTACTAGCTGTATAAATTCCCAACCAGTAAGATAGTCGTAAAAATAAGGATTTTCTGGTAAATAACCAATACGTTCTTTGACTGTGCGGTCGCCTAATGGTTTACCTAAAAGCAATCCCCGTCCAGAGGTGGGACGAATAATATTTAGTAACAATTTTAATAGCGTGGTTTTACCAGCACCATTTTGTCCCAGTAACCCAAAGGTTTCTCCTTTGTAAACAGTTAAAGAACAACTTTTAAGGGATATAATTTTTTGATTTAAAAAGAAGCCAGTACGGTAAACCTTTCGCAACTCAGAAGTGAGAACCACTGGCGGCTGTTCTTGTGTATATGCTGGAAAATTAGTAGTATCTGCGACTGGCTTCATTCCGGTTAGGTTGTGCTAAAAATTACACGAAAATAACTACTATTCTAAAACATCCAGTTGCAAAAGAACTATATTTTAACTGTGTAATACTTGGTTCTAAAAAGTGATCAATTGTCGAACACTGTTGACTAATAGTATACTTGTGTGGCTGCGGGCGAGTCAACAGTATAGTCCGATAACATTTATTGAACTGACGTTAATATGCAAGATATAAATTAAGCAAAAATTGATAAACTTAGCGTAGAATTTGGATGAAGCGATCGCAATGGAAAATTTTGTGAATTTGCAACTATATTATTAATATCAATATCAATCAATTATTTTATTTGATCCAGAGGTTTTGTCCCAATTAATATAGCTTTTCTTGCTGACAAAAACCTCTAGAATTTGATGGGAAAGTGATGCTCATTAAGTATATTCTCAAAGCTAATAGTGAAGAATATCAATTAAATTAACTACATTGCTATAAAATTCAGTTTGTCATTACACTTAAACATGAATTCTTAGCAATAGGCTGTAACATCTTCACCACATTCATCTGCTAGATAGCAAAGTGCTTTGAAACGTAAACCAACAACTTCTTCATAAAGAGGATTGAGTTTACACATTGGTGGAATGTGGAAAAGCTTCCGACCAAATACTATAACATCACGTTCAAAAGGACATTGTGCAGGAATAAGTTTGCATAGATAATGGGCTAATTTAGCGTTGTGAACATCGATAGATTCTAACCATTCACGTACAGGAGAGAGTACGTCGTTTCGTCTTTGGATTTGAGTAAAGCTAGTCATGATTTTTCCTTTAAGTTTAGAACTTCTATATTTTTTAGGTTTTGAGTTTGAACCTTTTCCTATATATGTATACAGTTGGGTTCTTGAGTTTTATGCAAAATTATTGCAAGTTTCTTTTTTGATTTGAGATATCGCTTTTTGTGTATATCTCATCTTTAGGAACACACATAACTACAAACTCTAATGGCAGGCTTCCGGATAAATTCACGCATCAATTAAAATTTTGCGCTACACTGGGTAAACTCGCTCTGATCACCCACTCATATTGTCTAAATCTAGACTGCGATCGCCTTCATCCAACCGAGTCACCCAATCGGGTGATTTCATTGAATGAGTAAAAAATAGACACTGAACAGTAAACACAGTGGGAATTACCCGATAACTGATAACTGTACAGACGCGAGGAATATTGCGTCTCTAGCTAACCAATAACCAAGATTGCAACTTATCCATTTTTATCAAGTACTTGCTGAAACCTTACAACAAACTTCCGTCGTCTTAGCTACTGTCGTCAGCACTAAGGGTTCTGTTCCCAGAGAAATCGGTGCTAAGATGCTCATCAGTAGTGATGGTGAAACCTTTGGTACAATCGGTGGTGGTGCCGGTGAAGCTAAAGTTTATCAGCAAGCACTGCAAATATTCCAGACAAAGGAAAAGCAATTTGTAGAAATTGATTTATCTGGCGCACCATATTCACAAACCCAGGGTATTTGCGGTGGCACAATGTTGGTATGGTTAGAGTTGTGGTCAGGTTGGAAAGCCATTGAATTAGTCAAGCAAATTTTACAAATTTTAAATTTAGAGCAAGCAGCAGTCTTAATTACGCCTTTTACTCAAGCTCAAAAACCCTATTTAACAACAACGCAATCTCTGAATTCACCACTACTAGTGCATGATCAAGCTTTCATTGAATGCTTGTTACCGTCACCGAAACTATTAATTCTTGGTGCAGGACATATAGCTATTCCCTTGACGCAGATTGCAAAGATAGCGGGTTTTCAAATAATTGTCCAAGATGATCGTCCAGATTTTGCTACAAAGCAGCGATTTCCACAGGCTGCTATGATAATTGCTGAACCAATTATTGCTATTCAAGAGATTTTAAATAATACTTCTGATTTATATGTTGCTTTAGTCACTAGAGGTTATGTACAAGATTTAACAGCTTTACGGTTGATACTAAATTACCAACCTAAATATATCGGTATGATAGGCAGTAAAAAACGAGTTCATACTGTATATAAAATCTTACAAGATGAAGGCTATCCTGCAAAATTGTTACAGCAAATATATGCACCTATTGGTTTAGATATTGGTGCTTTCACACCAGAGGAAATAGCTGTGAGTATCTGTGCTGAATTAATCAAAGTGCGACGTGGTGGAACTGGAT
Organism: Pelatocladus sp. BLCC-F211; assembly: GCF_041928655.1. Lineage (NCBI taxonomy): Bacteria > Bacillati > Cyanobacteriota > Cyanophyceae > Nostocales > Hapalosiphonaceae > Pelatocladus > Pelatocladus sp. BLCC-F211. The sequence continues at coordinate 17,581 of NZ_JBHFLM010000023.1, forward strand.
TGTCACTGTCAAACAATTTTAGATTTTAGATTTTGGATTGACGGAATCAAAATCCTGATGCTTTCTTAACCTTTAGAAATAGTAATATCATTAGTCGTAATGGAGAGGTAATTGACCGATAATTCTTTTATGGTACAAGAAAGCGGATTTATCCGGGGAATAAATCCAAAATCCAAAATCCAAAATCCAAAATCGGTTGACCTGATCGTCAACGCAAACGTTCATAACCAAATATTTGCAATTATTCTTGCTGCGGGTACTTCCACGCGCATGGGTACTTGTAAAACCGCACTAGCTTGGTGTGGAGGGAAAACATTATTGACATACCAGCTAGAACAGTGGCTAATAGCTGGTTTTACACCTGTGATAGTGTTGGGTACACACAATATTCACAGACAAACAGATTGTCCTTATGGGAGTTTGGTTGTGATTCATCCTGAAACAAATGCTGGGAAAACAACTTCTATTCTTGCAGGATTACAAAATATTCCTGCTAATGCTGAGATTGTAGCAATTTCTGCTGTTGATCAACCTCGGAAATCATCAGTGTATCAACAACTTCTGCAAGCACATAAATATCATTCAGCCTTTATTACTGCACCAATATATAAAAGTAAAATAGGTCATCCGTTGTTATTTGCAAAAGAGATGCGATCGCATTTAGAAAATATTCACGAAGAAACTTTAGGATTACGTCAAGTTCTTCAAAATTTTTACTCCTTTATTTGCAAAGTAGACTTTAATGACCCAGCAGTTACTCTAGATATTAATACACCTGAAGAATATGTAAAAGCAGCGAGTATTTTCTTAAATAGTCAATAATAATTCAAATTTTTGATTAACTGAAGTATTATGCAGATGCTAAAATCGTCAATTTAGGAAAATTAATAGTCATTGGTCGTCCAGTGCATAATTTCACCCGTTGGTATAGACCAATAGACAGGTTGAATATAACTCAGAAACAATATTCAGTAATATCACGTCATTACTTACTAGGACAAAGAAGGAATATATATGAATAGCTTACTTAATTGGAAATCTGGAACAACAGCATTCATGGCAATGGTAATGTCAACAAGTGTCACAGTACCTTTGTTTACTCGTGCTGCAACTGCACAACAACCAGCTATTTTCACTAGACCAACTCAACCAATTAGTCAGTCAAGTACAGTTTCAATTCCTCCAGGAGTGACAATTCCTGTTACTTTCAAGAAGGATAAAATTATTGTCACTCCTGATGAAACGACATCTGTAACCTTGGAAGTTGCACAGAACGTTGTAGACGGAAATCGAAATGTTCTCATACCTGCGGGAACGAAAATTGAAGGAAAATTGCAACCTAGAACTATCAATGGAGTAAAAGGTTCTCAGTTTGTCGCCGAAGAATTAGTGTTTAGTGATGGTAGAAGACAGTCTATTGATGCAACTTCTCGTGTAGTTACCAGAAAAGAAACTATCAAAAAAGGAGCTAAGACTGGTACGATACTAACAGATGCAGCTATTGGGGCCGGTGCTGCTACTGTGATTTCTCTGCTTACAGGTAACAAAAAAATTGAAACTCTAGAACCTGTAGCAGGTGGTGCAGCTGGTGCTTTAGCAAGTGTTTTACTACGTAGAAGAGAAGTAGAGGTTGTTGTCATTAACCCACAACAAGATTTAGATGTTACTCTCAACTCTAATTTGGTTGTCTCCCGCTTCTAAAATGAACAAAATTTAAATTGTGACTTTCATCATTTTACAAACTGATGACCCTAATTCGAGGGGTTTCCTGTGTGGGAAACCCTCTGTTATTGATAAATAATAAACCTCTTGCAACATGTACTTTTACAAGAGTTGGGATGTAAGTAAGACAGCGTAAATAATCAAAGGTTCGTAGTAAGGACTTTAGCCCTCCAGAAAGGACTAAAGTCCTTACTACGAACTTATTTAAATAATTTTACGTTACTTAACATAGTTTGATTTATTCTCACCAACTTACTTAGATAGTTAGTTGTTGATTGTTGGTTGTTAGTTATTTACCACTATCCATGAGCAATTGGCAACCACACAATAAAAGTAGTTCCTGCTGTTTGGGGTGATGTAATAGCTGAGTTTAAAGCAGGGCTTTTTACTTCAATTTCTCCCTGCATTTGTTCTATTAGTTGTTTAGCGATAGCTATCCCTAACCCTGTTCCAGGAATTTTAGTTTGAGCTTGTACACCCCGGTAACGGCGTTCACCCAGATGTTCCAAATCTTCGACTGGAATACCGGGACCTGTGTCTGTAATTGCAACTCCTTGCAAATTGTCTTTTTGTTGTCCCGCTTCTATTAATATCTTGCCACCCGCAGGAGTGTATTTTAAAGCATTATCGATGATGTTACTAAATACTTCTGTTAATGCCTTACGGTTAGCGTGTACTAACGGTAAATAAGATGGAATATTTGTTGTAAGTTGTAGGTTACGTTCTTGGGCTATTGCTTGCGCTGAAACTAACAATGGTTGCAATATCTCAGATATATAGCAATCTGCTTCTTTTTCTCCTGTTCCTGGTAATAATAATGCTGGTTTGTGTTCTTTTTCTACAGTTGCTTCTACAAATATTTCTTGTTGTTCTGGTAGTTTTAAAGGTGCTAAATTTTCTACTCCCAAATCAATCACTTCATCAAATTTCTTCAATAATTCTTGTAGGCGATCGCTTTCCCGCACTATACTTTCTGCAACTTCTCGGTTAGCATCTCCTGGCCGCAGTCGTTTCAGAAGCAGCTTCCCAAAAGTTCGCAATGCTGTCAGAGGATTACGAAATTGATGCAAGAGATTATCTAGTAAATCCTGCTGTTTTTCTTGCAGGATTTGTTGTTGATGCAACTGCATCTCCAACCATGTGCGTCGCTGGTCTAAAATACAGGCGATCGCCAGTGTTCTAGCTATACTTTCAATGCGATCGCGCTCCTGTTCATTCCATGTCCTGTCTTCTCTGGCTGTCACCAGTAACCCCATGACTACATCTTGATAGACCAGAGGTAAAACGATTTTGTCGCCGCTTAATAGATACTCCTCTTGTACATTTTGTGAAGTTCTATCTTCGGTCTCCGCATTTAATGGGGTAGGAAAATCTTTTGCTGCTGCCAATAACCTGTGATTCAGTTTTGGCAATGCTAAAGCATTTGCACGTTGAACTCCAACCGCCGTTTCCGGATAAACCACCAGTGGAATCAATTTCGCTTCATTTGTTGGAGCCTCTACCAATTCTTGTGTTAAATATACGACACTCAAAGACGCTCCTAGCCCTTGGACTAGTAACGCCATTTGCTCTCGACACAGATCAATAAACTCCGAACTGGCAGACATTAACATTTTTTAGCTCTTGCTCACAATCGGGATAAAAATAAATTACGAGGACAAAGTGTGAGTTCTATATGTAACAAAGCTTAACTATATTTTGCAACTAACGCCATTGCTCTCAAGGCAGACCCAATGAAAAAATTTCACCATCCAGCCTGAAAATAGGACTCCTCCTACACACGCGCTTGTGCTACAACGCTCTTAACCCGACGCCAGGTACTACAACGGGACGCCAGTCGCTACAACGGAGGAGCCACTGCGGTGGACGGGTTCCCCGGCATAAAGCAGGTGGCGTGGAACCTCCGCAACGCGC
>NZ_JBHFLM010000230.1:0-14012 GCF_041928655.1 Pelatocladus sp. BLCC-F211
TTGACTTCTCCCCTGGATGGAATCACAGGGGATTCTTAAGCTGTTGTTGCTACGGGGGCTAAAAGCACCCCTTCGCAACGCTTACGATATGATCTATTTAACCTCTTAAACAGATCAATTCGTTGTGGCACAGTCAAGGATGCCCTACCCACCTCGGCTAAGGTTAACCCTAGCTGTGTGGCTACCTTTTTTAGTATATTTGCGGACGCCTGAGCGTCTGCCGAGGTTAATAATCCTTTTGCAGACTTGTACAGCCCACGTTTTATCCTTTGTCCTGACGGTTTCCATCCTGCGGGTTTTTCACCATGCTTGTAGAGGGTATCGCCATCTAGGTAAGACGCTTTTGAGGTATTTGCTTCCTCGGTTAAAGTAACAATAATCCCGTACTCACTTGCTAATTGTTTTATTCTTTCAATCAGCCTTCCTGTTGGGATTGGGACAAAGTTCTGATTACTAACTTTGCCGATATTGGAATTAATTTTTTGCCCTTCATTCCATCCAATTACGATGTTCCCAATCTTGTCATTGAGGCACTGATTAACAATAAATCGTGCTGCTTTGTTGATTGCATCACGCATTTGGTTATTGCGTTTGCGCTGAATACGGTCAAGATTAGCATCCCAATAAAAATCAGATTTACCCTGTTTGTATTTGGCAACTAATCTGCAATATCCTTGGTTCGTTGATTTTAGTTTTCTGCCATCAATAATTAAGCTTTTCCCACGGGTAGAAACACCAGTCATCCAATTAGTGCCACCGTGGTCAAATCCCCACGCTTGAGAGTAGTCAAGATGTTGATTGTTTTTAATTGGTTCTTTGCCATCGTCAATTACCCAATCAATCCAGAATTCACCATAATAAGGGCGAATTGTTACTTCCTTAACCCAGTCAGAATCAATAAACTCTGGTAGTAGTAATTTGATTTCAGTAATTAATTCTGGCTTAGTTTCTTTGCTAATTGATGGTTTGAAAAATCCATCGCTAAAACTAAGTGCCTGACGTGGAAATGTAACTGCCGCTAACCCCCCTTTTTTACGATATTTAGGCAGTGAAGGTCTATCGACTTCGCCATTGTAATAAGCTTTAACTAATCCGTTGTAGCTAGTTATCGATTCCCCAACTAACTTTAAAGTTTGTTGTGCCGCTTGTGCAGCTAAACCTTTGTAGTGGGGATTGTCCTTAAGAACTTTGTCTAGTTCAGGATAAGTTGTTTGACAGTAGTATGTCTTCCACCCACTACGTAATTCATCACCACGCCAGTAAGTCGTGAAAGCATTCTCCATGTTTTCTAAACGGGCATAATGAGACTGGCGAGTATAATAAATGGCGCAATTTATCAAGCTATTTGAATGTTTGCACTGGTCAACCCAAAAAGCTTTTTCCTCGTCCGTAAATTTAGCTCTAATTGGAACTGTTCTATACAACCTTTACTCACCTCCTGTTGTTGAGTATACTAGAAGCTACAATCTGAGTCAACAGCAAGGATGGCTAAGTTATCTAAAGAAGACCATGAGTATCGAAGAACAGAAAACTCTGTTTCATCGATTAACTATCACTTTGTTTTTGTACCAAAACGAAGGAAACCAGTATTAGTTAAAGACATTGCAAAACGTCTACAAGAAATAATCTTTGAGTTGGTTACAGAACACGGGTGGAAGTTAATTGCATTGGAAATTCAGCCTGATCATGTTCACTTTTTTATAAATGCTCCTACTCATGAATCTCCGGCTGATATTGCTAGATGGGTTAAAGGTCGTGCATCCCACCATTTAAGAAAAGAGTTCCCAGAACTTAAAAAGTTACCAGCCTTGTGGACACCAACATACTTTGTAGCAACAACTGGTCAAGTAAGTACTGAGATTGTTAAAAAGTACATTGAAAATCAAAAAGGAAAATAAGAGATACGCTCTTCTCTAAAGCCCTTTGCGTCGGGTTTCATCCCCTGGTCAAAGACACAGGGGTTCTCACCCTCCCACTATGTTTTTGATAGCTAATACAAGCACTGTTGCCAAAAATTTAATGTTCATAAGTTGTAGGCGGTTATCTGTTCGCACTTCTCTAGTTTAAATTTTTAGAGAAAGTAACGTCTAATATCTGGTTGATGAACTAGATTCACAGAAACTCACCAACGGGAGCATCCCAATTTTTGAAATTTAGGCGATATGCTGATCAGAATCATGAAGAAACGAACCACAAAGGACGCAAAGAACGCAAAGTTAAGAGAACTCTAAAGGGTTTTTGCGTCTCCCGTGAATTTTTGAAAAATTGGGATGCTCCCCTCACCAACTTCACTGAAACTTAAGCAGAAGCAAACATTGTCACCAAAATTAACATGACAGCCAAGCCAAAAACCCAAAGGACTAAAGCTCCCCAGCTAACAGAATCCTGTTGTATTTTCTGCCATAAACTACTTTCTGAATTATTGCGAGTTGCCATAATTCCTACCCTCCAATTTTTGATTGCACATTACTAAATACGCAATTAATTAGCAATAATATCTAAATTACTAAATGCGTAATTAGCAGATGTTTGATTTTTTGAAGCTTTGTTTATTTAAAAAATGTCCAATCTTTTTTAACTGTATATTTTATTCTGCTATAACAAAGCGATCGCTCAATCAAAATTGTGAACATTCTTAATATATTTTGTTGTTATTTACCTCCAAATTTCACGTAAAGACAGAAAAGATACATTTATGTCTTTACGTGAAGTAAAAATTAGGTACTTAAACTGTGACTAATTCTTGTTCAACAGCATTAGACGTTGTAAGTGGATCAAATCCCAGCTGCTCAGTAATACGCTCTCTGGCTAAAATACGGTATTCCCAAAAATGTTCACCAGCAGCGCACAAACCCAAATACATATTAATAAATTTTGGTTTGGTGCGAATAATTATCCATAGCTGTTGCCAAAACTGAAGTCGAATTTCCCGTCTTTGCCAGCCTTGACGCCAGAGTAACTGGATGAGTAGGCGCAAACCTTTACTAGGAGGAAAATACATTGTCTGCTGTAGCTGGGGATTAGGCGTGATGTTGAGACATTGTTGCAAACAACGTCGCAGATAGTTTTTCGGTTCATACATTGTCCAGATAGCCTCTACATACTCCCTGGCGACTTCAACCATTGGGCGAGTGGGGACAAAATTCATCAGGGAATTCTGATCTCCTACTTCTACACCTCCAAATCCTTCTAATAATCGCTCCTCTTGTTTTAGCCTTTGCCAAAGGGCAGTATTGGGAAGGGCTTGCAATACACCAAGCATGGGTTGCGGAATACTACTTTGTTCTACAAAAGTTTGAATCCGTTCACCAGCACCTGTCCGTTCGCCATCAAAGCCAATAATAAATCCTGCATAAATCAGCAATCCAGCTTGATTAATGGTACGACAGGCTTCTATTAATGAGTGGCGGGTGTTCTGAAACTTGCGAGTTACTTCCAGACTGTCTTGATCCGGGGTTTCAATTCCTAGAAAAACTCCGTAAAAACCAGCTTCAGCCATTAGCTTTAGTAACTCGCTATCCTCTGCTAGGTTGACGGAAGCTTCGGTAAGGAAGGTGAAGGGATAACGGCGTTCCTGCATCCAAGGAATTAATTGTTGTAGCAGGCGTTTGACGTTGCGCGTATTGCCAATAAAATTATCATCCACTACTAGGATAGAGCCACGCCAACCTAAGTCATAGAGGGTTTGGAGTTCTGCAAGAGTTTGACTTGGTTCTTTGGTACGGGGTTTGCGCCCATAAAGGTTGATAATGTCACAGAATTCACATTGGAAAGGACAACCACGAGAATACTGAATTGCCATCATTAAGTATTCATCGCGCTTGAGCAAATCGAAGCGGGGTATAGGAGTTTGGGTAACATCTGGTTTTTCATCGGCGCGGAAAATACCTTGCTGTTGATTTTGGGCGATCGCTTCTAAAAATAGTGGAACTGTGATCTCGCCTTCATCTAAAATTAGGTAATTAGCTCCTGCATTCAGGGCAGCCTCTGGTATTGAAGTTGGATAAGGCCCACCCACTGCTACTTTTTTTCCCAGTTGCACAGCTTTTTGAATTTGGGCAAGAAAATCTTCTTTTTGTGCAAGCATCGCAGAGAGAATCACAATATCACACCACTGCCAATCTGCATCGGTTTCTGGGTTGACGTTGCGATCGCAAAATCGAATTTCCCAATCTGATGGTAGTAATGCAGCGACAGTTAAAATACCCAACGGTGGGATAAATGCTTTTAGTCCTGCAATTTTCATGAATTCATCATAAGACCAAAAAGTTTTAGGAAAACGGGGATAAAGTAACAGTGCTTTCATTATTTTTGTTCTCCCATTGAGTTTTAATTCAGATAGTTTTTTATCTCTTAACAAATCCTGATTTCTGTATTAATATTGCAGAGACAAAACACAACTCATATGATGTTTATTTGTCATCTTTCTCTAGACTGAATTCACTAGTTAGAAAGCAAATTTTTAATTAATCGAGGTGTAATAGACAAAGCATAAATGTGCTGATATTAGGCGTATGCTGGCAATATCAAAAGAAATAGAGTACAAGATAATATCAGCCAGAGTAGTAAAGCTTTTATAAGCATATACCCCGGAATTTAAAGTTAATTAATTACTTCTAAGGTTACTGCTACTTTTTCTAAGTAGAGTTTAATTTTTGTCTACTTTTGTAAAGTAATAATATCAAGTTCGATAGCAGGAAAAGCAGGAAGAAGAGTAAATTTAGGAAAAATATCTAATTGCAAGGGGACAAGGGAGACACGGAGACACGAGAAAAAATTTCCGCGTCACAAGCTACTGATCTTCGGTTTGGCTGAGTTTATCTAATGCTTCCTGAAGTACTCGACGGCAAAATTCAGGATAATTCTCAATTGATTTAATCTTGTCAGCCATTGTTTTAGTAACCCTAATGGCGATTCTCTCGGTTAGCGGTTCATCTCTATCTGTTTTAAAACCGTGTTTTTTGATTTCTGGATTGCCATGTGGATTAGGCATTTAGTTTCATGAATGATTTTTAAATTATTTGAGAATAATGAGGCAACATATTGTATAGTGAAAAATAAGGTGGGTACTGCAACTTGCCAAAAGTATACCCACCAAGTCTATTTATCAAAAACAGACATTTACTATGTTAAACCGCACTGAACTAGAGTCAAAGACTTTGGCAGAGTTAATTCAACTGTGCCAAATTTATGGAATTCGACCACAAGGTAATATTAGCGATCGCGCAAAGGATTAGGAGAAGACAAGGTAGAGGAGGAGACGCGGTGACAAAGGAGAAATAATCTGAAACTCTCCCCATGTCCACGCCACGTGCTACAACGCTCTTAACCCGCAAGGGCGCAGTGGCTCCCCTTGTCCCCCTTCCCGTGTCCCTTTTTTGCTCATTTTTAAGTATCGTTAAAAAGTTAAGACTATATATCCTAGCTTATGTCCGTTAGGCAACGTGTTCTTTCTGGAGTTCAACCAACTGGTAACTTACATTTGGGTAACTACTTAGGTGCGATTCGCAACTGGGTAGAAGGACAAAGCCAGTACGATAATTTCCTTTTTATAGCTGATTTACACGCTGTGACTCTGCCACACAACCCAGCAGAACTAGCTACAAATACTTATACCTTAGCTGCTCTATATCTGGCTTGTGGTCTTGATCTAACCTATTCCACCATCTTTGTACAATCTCACGTCCCTGCACATACTGAACTGACTTGGTTACTCAACTGCATTACACCGCTCAACTGGCTGACAGATATGATTCAGTTTAAGGAAAAAGCTGTCAAGCAGGGTGAAAATGTGGGTGTTGGTTTGTTAGACTATCCTGTGCTGATGGCATCTGATATTTTGCTCTACGAACCTGAGAAAGTGCCAGTCGGGGAAGATCAAAAACAGCATCTAGAATTAACACGAGATATTGTCAATCGGTTTAATCACTTATTTGCTAAACCAGATCAACCAGTATTAAAGTTACCAGAGCCTCTGATTCGTAAAGAAGGGGCCAGGGTAATGAGTTTGACAGATGGAACAAAGAAAATGTCTAAGTCTGATCCTTCAGAATTAAGTCGGATCAATTTGTTAGATTCACCAGATGAAATTGCCAAAAAAATTAAGAAATGTAAAACTGACCCGACTCGCGGTTTAGAATTTGATCATCCAGAACGGCCAGAGAGTAATAATTTGTTAACTCTGTATATGGTGCTTTCTGGTAAAACCAAAGAAGAAGTCGCTGCTGAGTGTCAAGATATGGGCTGGGGACAATTTAAGCCTTTACTAACGGAAACAGTCATAAATGCCCTCAAACCCATTCAAGAGAAATATCAGGCGGTAATGGACGACAAAGGCTATTTAGAGTCCGTTTTACGCCATGGAAAACATAAAGCAGAGGCTGTTGCTAACCAAACTTTAGCAAAAGTTAAAACTGCGATGGGATACTCCACACCATTATGAGGTTTTCTGTTTAGGGTGACTTGTGTTATAGCTGTACCCAAAGACAGAAATGCTCATTTTTATGCTGGATACTCAGAATCCAACTTGTTTAACTTCTTTTCGCACAGCTGCAAAAGCTGGTAAATTCCTGATTACCGCCGAGGTAGCACCCCCAAAAGGCGGTAATCCAGAACACATGCTCAAAATGGCAGCGACCCTTAAGGGAAGGGTTCATGCTGTCAATATCACCGATGGTAGCCGAGCAGTTTTACGGATGTCGCCAGTGATTGCATCGGCAATTTTAATACAAAATGGCATTGAACCAATTTGTCAGATTGCTTGTCGCGATCGCAACCGGATTGGTTTACAAGCTGATTTAATGGGCGCTCATGCGATCGGTATCAGAAATATCTTAGCTTTGACGGGTGATCCTGTAAAAGCAGGCGATCATCCTGATTGCAAAGGTGTATTTGACTTAGAATCTGTGCGATTGCTGCAAGTCATAGAAAAGCTGAATCATGGCTTTGATTGCAACGACAAACCCCTAACTGATGGAGCGCTAGATTTATTTCCTGGTGCAGCAGTCGATCCGCAATGTCCGAGTTGGTCTGGTTTACAAAAACGATTTGAACGCAAATTAGCAGCAGGGGCGCAGTTTTTTCAAAGTCAATTAATTACCGACTTTGAAATACTAGAAAAGTTCATGGATAAAATTGCTGCTGATTGTGGTAAGCCAATTTTAGCCGGAATTTTCTTGTTGAAATCGGCAAAAAATGCCCAATTTATTAATAGGTGTGTTCCGGGTGTAAATATTCCCGAACACATCATTGATAGATTAGCAAAAGCCAAAGATCCTCTAGAAGAAGGGATGAAAATTGCTGCGGAACAAGTGCAAACTGCACAGCAACTGTGCCAGGGTGTACATATGATGGCAGTTAAGCGCGAAGATTTGATTCCGCAAATTTTAGAGATGGCTGGTGTTGCGCCAGTTAATCAGATGGTATTGAGGTAACACAGTAAACATTTATTACTTAGGCAGCTGGTAAACCCGGCTGCTTTTTGGTTTTTGGTTGTAAGGTGAGGTAGAATGCGAAATTCGATAGGAGTTTTCTTTACCTTTTAATTTTTTCACTCCATCTGGACGTGGTTCTAAGGCTAATTCATCTATTTTAGGTTGTATACGATCTTGTAAATCTTGAGGTAATTTTCTAAACATCTTTTTTGCACGTTTAGTCAATTTAACTTCGTAAATCACGCAACATCCTTTTTTCTTTCATCGGCAATTTCTTTTTTGATATCTTCCCATGCAATAAAAATATTACTTTCAGGGTCGTTTTTTGCTATTTCATAAGCTTTCAAATCTTCTTCATCTTCTTCATCTTCGATTTTTTGTAAGAACGCATAAACATCATCTAAAACACTGTCGTAAGCGTGATTTAACAGTACGTTCATAGCTTTAATTAATTCTTCTCTTTCACGTTCGGTTTTCATAATCAAACCTCTTTTGTTAGTTATTTTTCAGACAAATTTAAATATTCGGTTATAGATTACCTGCTTTAAAAATCTGTTTAGCTGTCAAGTTTAACTCTGGAAATGTTGGTGAAATAATACGGTCATCACCTCTAAACTTGTTAACCACATACTCACCTTCATCCAAAGAACAAACTAAAATAGTTGGTTGTTTTGGCTTGCCAATAAACTCTCTGCTGCCTAAAGCAGCGTAATCAACAATCCAATATTCGGGAATTCCCATTTCCTCATAATCAGCATATTTTTTATGATAATCATCACGCCAGTTAGTACTAACAACTTCAATGATTAATGGGATTGATGCTGCTTGAGTAATAATTGATTCTTTTCTCCAGATTGGTTCATTTACTAAATTGGGGCGATTTAATAACAGTACATCTGGTGAATAACCAGTTTCATTTTCAAGTGGTTTGACTAGCACTGTTTTAGGAATACCAAAGGGTAGATTGAGACGATTATATTCTAAAGTAATTTTTTCGACTAAAAATAGTACAATCTCTTCGTGTTCGCCAACTGGTAAAGGCATTTCAATAATTACTCCATTGTGTAGTTCATAGAGTTTTTGTGGGTTTTCTGGATACCATACTGCAAATTCTTCAACAGTTATTGGTTTTGGTAGTGCTTGTGTCATGGTCGGTGTCCTCATTTCTTATATTTCAAATTTTTCATCTGACTTCTTTTTTTCAATCCAAAGCTTTAAAGCTTCATTTACTGCATCGGATAAAGAAACATCTGTTAAAGCGCATATAGCACGAGTTTTATTAGCGACTTCTTTTTCTATATCAGCCGTAATCTTAGTGTAATTAGGGTTTTGTCTTTTACTACGCGGTTTTTCGGTCACTTCTAAAAGTCTATTTATTGCCAGCATTATATTATCTCCATTTTGCCGTCATGCCATAAATGTACTGAATATATGCCAGCAAGCCATAATGCCACTGTGCCAGCACTAAAACTGTAATAAGCCAACATGCCAGCAAAATGGCAACGACTTAGATTGATTTAGTTAGAATAACGTTACGCTAACTGACCAGAAGGGATGCGATCGCTATTTTATTTCGGGCTGATTTGGCAGTAGTCCCCTGTCAGCCAACGGGTTTAGACCTACAATCAGCTTCTGATGCTGTTCGCCTGATTAAACGCTAGAGCCAAAACCTACATCCACCCAAGAAGCAACCAAGCCTAATTTGACATACTCACCGCACCTTCAGGTCGGTGAGTATGTCAAGAATAGTTAGTTAACAACCAGTAGGGGAACTTCCTGCTAAACCCCAACTTGGAGTATAGTCACAACCCTTTGCACCTATATATGTGCCACTAGGACTATAGTCGCCACCATTTCCTATGTAGGTCAAAGTCGGATTTTTGCAGAGGTCATAGCGACCAAGGTCATAACTTGCACTCATGTAACGGACTTTAACATCATAAACACATTGATTGACATTTACTCCTATCGTTTTGGATGTACCTCTTTCAATCCATTCTGCTGCCTCAAGAACAGACGACCACTGCTGAGATTCAGGATATTTAATATGTACTGCAAGTATTTGTTGGCTATTATTATTTGTTAATGTAATATTGCGATACTCATCTGCTAAAGATTTTGAAACAACTACAGGTAATGTAGATAATGCGAATACACTTGCGACTGCGGTTGTGCGAACTAATTTGGAAAACATAGGGCAAATCATCCTTTTTGAATTGAGTTATTCTGTTTCTTTTAACAAAACCCGTTAACCATCAATGTGGGAGGATATGAAAGTTAAATTGAGGGAACTGGGAATTAGTAGAGCAGACCCAATGGAAGCGTGAAGACATAATAGCTTGAATTAAGTCTCAAAAAATTAGTTATTTAACTTGATAAAAATGAAATTTATCGGCATCGATTTAGGCTGGAAATCTCAACCAAGCGGACTGTGCTGCTTAGAATGGGCAGAGAATCAACTACAAATACTCGACTTAGATCGCAAAGAAGCAATTGCAGACATCCTAAACTGGGTTGATACTTGTGTTCCACCAGGTGAAAGTGCCGTAATTGGTGTAGACGCGCCGACTCTTATCCCCAACGCCACTGGTAGTCGTCTCCCCGACAAACTTACTCATAAATACTTTGGTAAATATCATGCTGGTTGCTACCCAGCCAATCTTAATCTTCCCTTTGCTGAACGCACCGTTAACTTCGGCTTAGAATTAGAATCACGTGGTTTTGCCCACGCACCCACCATCGAACCACAAAAACCCGGAAGATATCAAATCGAAGTCTTTCCCCACCCCGCCATAGTCCATCTCTTCGGCTTAGAACGTATTCTTAAATATAAAAAAGGACGCCTGAGCGATCGCCGCCAAGAACTCATCAAACTCTATAATTACATCACACAAACTCTACCTTCTCTCAATCCTCCTCTGTGTCCTCTGCGCCTCTGCGGTAGCCTGCGGCAAGCCGCTAAAGCGTCTACACTTCTCCCCCAAATCCCCACCACGGGCGCACAACTCAAAGCAGCCGAAGACAAACTCGATAGCCTCATCTGTGCTTACGTAGCAGCATACTGGTGGTATTGGGGAGAACAACGTAACCTGGTACTAGGCGATCGCACCACAGGTTACATAGTTGTTCCTCAAAGGATCGGGGAAAGGGGACAAGGGGATCGGGGAAAGGGGATTAGGGATCGTTATGACGAATGAGAAATGAGGGATTGGGAATTGGGGATTAGGTAAATTTGAAAAAGGTTTTTCCCGATCCCTGATCCCTAATCCCTGATCCCTAATCCCTGATCCCCTTTCCCCGATCCCTAACTATATTACTGCGCCCACAAAATCAATCTTGGTTCATAAGGAGTAGAAAGATACTTGTGTTTAGGTAATACACGCAAAGATAATCCTTGTAAACCAGAAGTAGTATACAGAATATTAGCCGTGTAAATACTTAAGCCTTGGGCATCTTCTCCTTGGTATTCCATCACAAGTGGTACACCATTGACAATCTCGCCATTGGCATCTACTGCACCTTGATACAGTTCTATCTGTACGTCATGATTTGTGAGAGTTGCCAAGTCAATTTTGGCTTTAACTGCAACGGTTTGGTTAACTTCAATATCAGGGCCTACAGAGACATCAATATCTTTAATTGTGATGTTGTACCAGTGTTCACCGAGATTTAATTTCCAAGCTGCTAGTTCTTTGGCTGGGGCATAATTATCACTAGTTAGGATAGTATGGCGATCGCTTGCGGGGAAATATGCTCTTTGGGCATACTCTCCCACCATCCGCGCGGTGTTAAAGAACGGACAGTTTAACCGGATGGCGTCTTTCATTTTGGCAACCCAGTGTCTAGGCAAACCATCGGCATCGCGATTATAAAACAACGGTACAACTTCTTTTTCTAAGATGTCATATAGGGCATTTGCTTCTATTTCATCCTGATAAGTGGGATCGTCATACATTTCCCCATGTCCAATTGCCCAACCAGTACGGACATAATCAGCTTCATCCCACCAACCATCTAGCACACTTAAATTTGGCAATCCGTTCATTGCTGCTTTCATGCCACTAGTACCAGAGGCTTCGCGGGGACGACGGGGTGTATTTAACCACACATCACAACCCGCTACCATCAATCGGGAAATATGAATATCGTAATTTGGAACAAACACTACCTGTTTTTCCAAATTATTTTCGCGGATGAAATGATTAATTTCGCGGATGAGTTCTTTGCCGGGGATATCTTTAGGATGTGCCTTACCAGCAATCACAAATTGTAACTTGCGGTCTTTATTGCCAAATAAAATCCGCTTGACGCGTTCTAAATCACGCATCCAGAGAGTAGCACGTTTGTAGGTGGCAAAGCGACGGGCAAAACCTATCGTTAAAATATGAGGATCGAGGACTTCTTGGGCTTGGGCAATTTCAATCGGAGATGCACCGCGATCGCGTAAATGTTTGACTAAATGCTCCCGCACATACAAAATCATATCTAAGCGGCAGCGTTCGTGGTTCCGCCACAATTCTTCATCGGGAATTGCATTCATCCGATCCCACAGAGGATGATCCACTGGTGCTGATGACCAATTCGGGCCTAAATAGCGATCGTACAACTCCTGAGTTGATTTAGCCACACAACTACGGGCATGAACGCCGTTCGTAATCGCAGAAATTGGTACTTCTTCAGTTGGTACATCAGTCCACAAACCCTGAAACATATGTCGTGACACTGAACCGTGCAACTGCGCCACACCGTTAGAAAATGTTGCCATCTTCAGCGCTAGGACTGCCATACTGAAAGGTGAGGATAAATCACCTGTACTCTCTCGTCCCAAAGCTAAAAATTGGTCTTTCCCTAAACCAAAAATTTCTGCATAGTGTCCCAGATAGTACAAAATTTTATCTGGTGAGAACAAGTCGATTCCGGCTGGCACTGGTGTATGGGTGGTAAATATATTTGTAGAAGCTACCACTTGCCTAGCTTCGATGTAACTCAGCCCTTGCTCTTGAATTAGAACGCGGATACGTTCTAGAGCAGAAAACGCTGCGTGTCCCTCATTCATGTGGTAGGCAGTGACGTTATACCCCAATGCTTTTAACATCCTCACGCCGCCAATACCCAACATGATTTCCTGGTGGATACGCATGTCAATATCACCACCATACAGTTGATCTGTAATGTCGTGGTCGTAAGGATTGTTGGGTTCAATGTTGGTGTCAAGCATGTACAATGGCACCCTTCCCACTTGCACCCGCCAAACCCTAGCATAAACGGTACGCCCCGGATAATCTACTGTAATCCGCAGTTCTGAGCCATCCGGATTACGTTCTAGGTGCAAAGGCATGTTATAAAAGTCGTTAATTGGATAACGCTCTTGCTGCCAGCCATCAGCATTTAAATATTGGGCAAAATAGCCTTGCTGGTACAACAAACCCACACCGACGAGGGGAAGCCCTAAATCACTGGCAGATTTCAGATGATCCCCAGCTAGTACACCCAAGCCCCCTGAATAGATGGGCAAACAGTCCACAAGCCCAAACTCAGCAGAAAAATAGGCGTAGCATTCTGGGGATTGGGGATTAGGGATCGGGGATTGGGAATTGGGAGAAGACAAGCCAGAAGAATTACTTCCTTGTCCCCAGTCCCTTGTCCCCAATCCCCTGTCCCTTGTTTTCTCATACCAAGTGCGTTCTTTGAGATAATCTTCTATCTGCAAAGCGGCACGATCCATTTGTGCCAAAAAGCCTTCATCTTCTACTACTTCCATCAACCGCGCCTGGCTTATGGTTCCTAGCATCAAAACAGGGTTATGATGGCTAGATTCCCATATATCAGGATCTAAACGGCGAAATACATCTTTAGTTTCTACGTTCCAATCCCAAAGCAAGTTGTAAGCCAGCTTGCGTAGTGGTTCGAGTCGCGCAGGCAAAGAAGGTGAGACGTTGAATGTACGAATTGGCTGCATAGGTTTAGCAGAACTCCAGGTCTAGCTATCGCTATTGTTGTCTTTATTTTCTTAATGTTGCCAATTTTTTATACTGTGTTCGCAAATCGCCTCAATTATTGTTAAGTTTTGCAAATATTTTGCTCAACTTAGGACTAAATCTGGGTGTTACTGCATCCCAATGAATAATCTATCTGTATCCATCGGTGTTATATCAAGCCTGGTGTGTGGCGATCGCCTTACCTTCGGTTAATTGCAACAGATCAACCGAGATGTTATCAGAGTAGCTCTATATGGTGATTATGTAATATGCCTCCTGAAGGCGACCATAAAACAGCACGTCAGATTTTTCAGAATTATTTAAAGGAGATTGAGCCTAGTCTTACTCGGTGAGTACTAAAGTTTTGTGAGATTTTAGGTGGAGTGCAATTAACTTGCAAAATGTCCTATAAAAGTTCAACAAATTCGTCTACGTTCAAACCTATTTGCCGAATAATTGAACGTAAAGCTTTCACAGACGAGATGCTGAAACGGTTACACGAAATTCTGTCTGACCTTTGTCAAAAATGGGATTGTAAACTGATTGAGTTCAATGGGGAAGAAGACCATATTCACTTACTGTTTCAGTATTACCCACAAAT
>NZ_JBHFLM010000231.1:0-27289 GCF_041928655.1 Pelatocladus sp. BLCC-F211
CGAGAAATTGGTCGAGGCGGGTAGGACTGATTGAACCAGTCAAAGCCCCTTTGGGGCAGAATAACGTTGCGTAGTCCGATTTCTAATCGGCGTAGCAACAACAGTTCGGAATCCACGTTTTTCAAAGCGTGGAGAGTTCAATTGTTTTCCCTACGCCCCCCCACACCCCAATCCTCTAAGTTACTAGCGTGCAGTTGCTTTACGTACACCATTACTTTGGGCTGAAAGCATACCTCTTAAACCTGTCCAGCCGATAATAATGTATCCGATAGACAGCAATAAGCTGCTCATACCAATTCGCATTCCAGACTTCCAAGCTCTTTCTTTAGCTTGTTTTTCAGCATCTTCCTTACTCTGACGAATTTGGTTGAGTCGTTGAGTTGCAACTTGCTGCGGATCACTTTGCTGGGCGATAAATTTATCAAGCTCTTGAGGATTCTGTTTGGCTTTTTGTAGTACTTCCTTCACAGGTGGGGGAACGTTGGGACTTTCAAGTGCTTGTTTGTACTTCTGCTCATCTTTGAGTATTTCGGTTAATTGAGCTTTCACTTGAGCTTTTTGCTTGTCTAACTCAGTTTTGACTTGTTCGTTATTTAACTGAGCTTGTACCTGTGAGAGTTGACTTTGCAGTTGATTTTCTGCCTGATCTGCTTGTTTATTAATTTGATCTACCTGTTGCACGCTAGCTTGACGTACATTATTTAGGTGCAGTGGAAAAATTACCAAGAATATCAAGCCTAAGAGACTAGCTAGTACTAATGCTGGGAATCTCAAGTCTATTCCAGACGGGCGACCATCTTCAGTAATTTCAGCCCAATAACCAGCAAAGAGCATGGCTAATCCGACTAAAGGTACAATTCCTCGATCAACTAAATTTGTTGCTAAATCAATTTGCCAAAGACGATTTGTAGGCTGGAAGGGAAACAGCAGAATCACAAAGTCAAGCAAAAAAGACAAAAGTAATATTATTCCAACCACCTTAAGTGTACGAGCAGCAGTGACCGCAGCAAAATTGTTATTCATAATTCATCTTGAATCAATAAAGAATGAGTGACTATTTTATGTCAAGTTACCTAAATATTGTTCCCTATACCTGAGCAACTATTGAAAACCTGAAGTATTTTTTAGGTTGAAAACTATTTTCTCCCAAATAGGCAAATCCTCTGGACGGTCAACATCAGCTAAAGTCGGTAAGTAATCTATTGATAAATTAAGTTGATGGCAAATAGCCACAGTTTGTTGCAAGACTTGGGAAGTTCCCCAGTTGATATCAGCGAATAATTGTGGAAAAGGACGCTGTAAGCCGATTAAATAATAACCACCATCCACTGCTGGGCCAAGTACTATGTCACAGTTCTGGAGATTTGTAAAAGCTTTGGCAAGAATCTGGATATTGACGTCGGGGCAATCAGTGCCGATAATTAGTACTTGGTGCGCGTCTGCACTGAAAGCATATTCGAGCGATCGCTCCATCCGTTTTCCTAAATCTCCTTCACCTTGAGATTGATAAATCAAATCAATCCCCAGCCAGCTTTGCATTAATTCCAAATTTCCACCAGTAAAGCGTACTTCAATGGAGATGGCGATCGCTTTTTGCAATTCTCGAACTTTCAATAGAGTATATTCAGTCATCTGGCGCTGAAGATGTGCAGCACCTTCAGTCCCCAAAGCAGGTATCAACCGAGTTTTTGTCAAACCTGGTTCTGGGTAGCGAGTGAAAATAATTAAGTGCTGCTTGGCAATTTTTGGTGATTTCAGCAAGCAATATTTTTTGAATTCAACCAAGAATATCTTAATAGCAATATTTACCGTTTTCGTCTGCTTGCGGACGTTCTTTGGCTATTCGTATAGCTCCTAAAATTGTCGAAACATACACACAACGCTTTGCTTTACCGCCATATCTACTAGATAATGTGATTCGTCCTAACGGTGGCCTATTAACATTTCCCTCATAGTCAAACTGAATTCGCCTAACGCCATTTGCTTGTTGTAAAGTTGTTTCCCCATCTAGACGCACATTTGCATTCAGCTTATTCCATATAGCATTACTTACATTGACATCGGCACGATGAGTTGCCCACTGAACAATACCATTTTGCTCATTCAAACTGAATTGCCAACTCAATTTTTCTCTTTTAGCTTCCCTTTGAGCTTGACGCATGGCTTGGTAAACTTCATTTTGAGCAGCATTGAGGCGTTGAACATCAACAAAAGCTAGCCAATTAGGTAATGCGATCGCAGCCAATATACCAATTATTAGAAGAATTACTATATTTTCCAGTACCGTAAAGCCACTAATAGAATGATTTTTAATAAATTTATTATACATTAATTTAGACATAGAAAAACGCACCTATAATATTCATTTTTAATTTTTATTTTCTAGCAGTTTTTCAAATGCCCGGATGATTTATGTGTATATTTTTAATGTATATTTTCTAATTATTAGTCTTCATAAGTGCTAATAATGCTGTGGAAAAAGTACAGGGTAATATTACAATTAAGGCTATTTTCAGTGAAAGTCTTAATATTAAATTAGTATGATTAAATCTTGAAGAGTCATAAAAGATATATTTCCATAAGAATTTAGCTGCTGCTAAACCTTTTTGTCTATTGAAAGGTTGTTGTAGAGCTTTACATGTAAGATATTTATAGAGATTTGTCAGACTTTTATTTTTAAGATGATTGAGGTTGTGTGTATTTGTAAGACAAACTTTACTAAGCACTTGTAAACTTGCTTTTTCTTGTCTTGCAAGATTTGTAGATAAAGAGTTCGCACTAATTCTGTATAATATTTGCACACGTGGAACAGCTATAAAATCAAAGTTTTGGGCTAATCTGAGCCACATATCCCAATCTTGAGCAGCAGTTAAGTCTTCATCAAATCCATCTAATTGAACTAACGCTTCTCTACTAATTAATGGATTAGAGCCATTCTCTAAAAAATTACTTACTATTAGCTGTTCATAAACATTTCCATTAGCAGTAATATGTGTACCTGAAAATAGCAATTTTCCTTGTTCATCTATATAATCAGTCCAACTATAAGCTACTGCTGCTTGAGGATTTTCCTTTAAAGCATGAAGCTGACTTTCGAGTTTATCAGATGTCCAAATATCATCTGCATCTAAAAAACTCACAAATTCTGCAGTTGCTCGCTCAAGCCCACGATTACGACTAACGTTACCACCAGCATTTTCAAATGAAAATACTTTTATTCTAGGATCTTTAAATTGTGAAATCACTTCTAATGTTGAGTCGGTAGAACCGTCGTTAATGATAATTAACTCAAAATCGTTCAATGTTTGTTTTAAAACAGATTCTATAGCATACTTAATTGTTTTTTCGCTGTTATATGCTGGTATAACAATAGAAATTTTTGGTTTTATTTGATTCATATGATTTATCTTATATATCTATTGTTAGTATATTTTTATGATAAATAATTTAATAAGATAAAATAAAAAGGACTTAACATACTAGCAAAGTAAAATCTGATTTCAAAAATAACTATAATATCACTTTTTATTCTCCCTCTATACATATAGATATGGTGTAAAATTCTACGTAAATTTCCTACAATAGTCTTAATAAAAACTATTGGTATCTCCCAATATTTACTATTTATTAAACGTAAGTGAAAAATACACAAGCCACATCCAAAAGCGAGATTTAGTAAGTAATCTCTTTCAAGTCGCCAACTTGGTATTTGATGAATAACATGCATTGCGGGATTATACCAAATTTGCCAACCTGCTTTATGTATATACAATAGTACTTCTGTGTCATCACCACTAATCATAAATTTACCTAATCTTCCCTTAAAAATTAATTGTTTCGGGACACTTTCGTACCAAGCTTGTTTACGAACCACAAGTGCAGCGCCGGGAGGAAGTCTTAAGGTATTTGCATCAAATAAATGTGTTTCTTCTCCATGTTCTCTAATGGCTAGGAAAGCCTGAATCCTTTTAAAATTATCTGGTGGATTTCCTTCATAATTACCGTGAATTTGACCACTCCAAGCGCCTGCATGAGGATACTTTTGACCAAAAATATAAGACTGTAAAATCCAATCATTTGCAGGCAGGTTATCATCATCTAAAAAAGCAATAAAATCACCTTTAGCTTCAGTTAT
The DNA here is from genome assembly GCF_041928655.1 of Pelatocladus sp. BLCC-F211. Lineage (NCBI taxonomy): Bacteria > Bacillati > Cyanobacteriota > Cyanophyceae > Nostocales > Hapalosiphonaceae > Pelatocladus > Pelatocladus sp. BLCC-F211. The sequence continues at coordinate 4,136 of NZ_JBHFLM010000231.1, forward strand.
AGCCCTCTGCCTTGCAAAAGCTATTCCCTGCTCTTTTTCTCGAAAATACTTGATGGTAAGTTTTCCATCATAGTGATTTTGATAATGACTGATTACCTGGGCTGTTTGATCTGAACTATTGTTATCTACAATAATAATTTCCCAGTTGAGGTCTTCTACTCCCGTCTGGTTTAAAAGATGTTCTAAAACATTAGGTAAACGTTTTTCACCATTATATGTAGGAATAGCTACGCTAAAATCTACTTTGTTAATTAATAATTTATTCATAAATTATTTGTTTTTTATTTATTTGCTCTTAAATATCCATTTAAGCATAGATAAAATGGGCTAACAAAACTACTTAAAAATAATTGCATTTCACAAGCAGCAACTAAATCAGTTTGTAACTTATTTCCATGTGTAAGTAAATGGAAGAAAATTTTACGCAAGTCATTGATTATATAAGCTAAAAAAACAATCGGTTTATACCAAGGTTGAACATTCAGCATTCGTGTTACATAACGGCTAAGTCCAATACCTCGAAAAAATGGTATTAAATAGTCTTTTTCTAAACGATGACTTGTGATTCTGTGGTAAATTTCCATTTCTGGGTTATACCAAATTTCCCATCCTTTTTTTTGGATATACAACAACATTTCTAAATCTTCACTGGTAAGCATATTGCCAGTAACTCTACCAGTTAAAATAGGCTGATTAGGTACATTTTCTAACCAAGCTTTTCGACGAATAACGAGTCCAGCAGAAGGGGGTAGTAATTTTTTCTTAGGTGCATACAATAGAGGTAAATCTCCTCGCTCTGTAATTGCTAAAAATGGAGCTATTCTTTGAAAGTTTTCTGGTGGTTTTACTTCCCACTCAGGATGAATTTGACTTCCATAAGCTCCTGCTTTCGGATATTTTTTACCGAAATTATAAGCTGCGGCTACCCAGTTTGATAATGGATAATTGTCATCATCTAAAAACCCAATTAATTCGCCTTTTGCTTCTGTAACTGCTTTTTTTCGTGCGTAAGCTGCTCCCTGTTGAGATTCAAAGCAGTATTTTAAAGGATAAGAACATCGCCAATTTTTTTCATAATCTTTAATAAGTTTGGCTGTATCATCATTACTGTTATTGTCTACAACAATAATCTCCCAAGAAATATTTTCAGTCTCAAGTTGATTTCTTAGCCGTTCTAAGAGTTCAGGTAAACGACTAGCACCGTTATATGTTGGTATCGCTACAGTCAAGTCAATGCTCTGAGTCATAGTGTAAAAATTATACTTATATAAAGTAGCTGTTCGAGGATGTCCAGTCGATATTAAGTATTCAAAGATATACTATGTGGCTAGTCTTTTACTCGAAAATTAGTAATATATCAAATAAAAAAACTGCACCAGTTTTTACAATTTTGCTCTTTAGGTGTAGTTTTATGTACCGTATTTTTATGGAATTTTTGCTAATATTTGTTCACGGACAGAATTTATTTAACTGCATGATGTATCTTTAGCTGTCCGCATTCCCCCAATAAGAGTTTCCACAATCACACATCGCTTTACTTGACCAGCACTATTATTTCCTGCTTGTGGTATGGCTACTACAACTTTTAAACCTGTATCAGGAGCATTATTATTAGTTTTAGGTGCCAAAATACCCATATAGTCAAAAGTAATAGTTTGTGGTGCATTGGTATCAAAGGCGGAAGCGTATGTGACAGAACCACCATTCGTATTAACATTACTTAGATTTGTACCAAGTATGATTTGTTTTGATTGAATTCCTAAATCTCTCCCCAAATCAAGCCAGTTTGTTGGGCTTGAGCCTTGATAAACCGCTATTTGAGGAGTGTTGTTGTCAGTTCTAATACTGACGCTGTAGCTAACTTTTTTCTTTTTTGCTTCTCGCTGTGCTTCCTGTAATGCGGCTAAAACAGCATCGTTAGCCTTATTGATCTGCTGTCGGTTCACAAAAGCTAGCCAACTAGGAACTGCGATCGCTGCTAATATTCCTAGCATCATGATCACCGCAATTAATTCCACAAGGCTAAAACCAGCCTCTTGTTGCATGTCATGAGATGCGTAGCGAAATCTATTAACAAAATTTCCCTCCTTTGAAGTTCTCAAGACATATTTATGATTCACTTTTTTTAAAATCAATAAAGCTGCGCTGTGCATACTATATAATTAGCGAAAGTATTAATAGAGGTTATTTAGTAAATAAAAATCCACGTCCTTGAGTTCTAATACTCGCAGTTGGAAAATAATTTTTTAGGCTATCATTGTAGGCTAAATTATTGTTTTGTATACGAGCTAGTGCATTACCTCTTAAGTAGATTTGGGCTAAGACTTGATCAGCATCAACACAAGCAAAAAATCCACTGGTGAGACTTCCTACAAGTTGTGGACTAGCGTTTGTACCAGGACAAACCCCTGTAGTGCTAGTCGTAATACTAGGGCCAGTAGTACTAATGAAATCAACTAAAGTGACGACTGATTGAGTGTAATTTTGTGATGCAGTTAATGAAGTCTGCCATTGGTTCATCCTTTCTTTGAGGGTAGCACCGGTAATATTGCCTGCTATTGGGGGTGGATTAAACCCAGTGTCAGCTGTATTTCCCTTGTTATTAGCATTGGCGGCGTTTACTTTACCCCGAATTTGAAATCTTCCAATTCGTGCTTCTTTCGACCAAGTAGAGTTGAAATTGTTTGGATTAGTGATTAAGTAATATGCCACCAATGAATAAGCATAGCCATCATCTGTTTGAGCATCAGTAGTTTGAGTGTTAGAACTAATCCCAACACTATTGGCTATAAACTCCCGCTTCCAAAAGACAAGTATTGGTGTACAAACACTCGGATTACTAGCGCTGGTAGGACTACAATTAGGTGCAGACTTGACAGGTGGTATTTGATCATTGATACCCCAAAGAGTCTTGTTTGTATTAGTTTGGTCTCTAGTCACCCCATCAGCATCATAAATGTAGACTGCCTGCTGCAAATCACGTGCTATATAATCAAGTGCAGCTTGAATTTCTTGCTCAGTAGTTGCCTTTGCTTGTTCTTTGCGATCGCCATCCATTATGTTAATCATAAATGTCATTAAAGGTGTTATGACTAACACTGCCAACACCATAGCTACCAACAGTTCTATGAGTGTAAAGCCGTTTGTTTGATTGTTTATTCCAGAGCGTTTTAATTGAGTAATCAAGATAAGTTTTAAGAATCTCATCATGCTGCGGTTTTCCTTTTGTTGACAGATATTTAACAATCAACATTTAATTGCAACCACCAGAAAAACGGGCGCAAAGGTCACTATATTTAGGTATGGTGTCATTAATATCTGCTGTCATTTCCACTAAAGGTGCTGTACGTTGGCCTGCACCACCAGTGAAAGTATTTTGCGTCGTCTTGGTTGTGGAAGTGTTCTTAAGTAGAGTGGTGCTTCCTTTAAAAGCGTCGGCTCTATACACCCTAACTCCTAAAACGTATCCCGTGGTGGCATTATTACTATTGCTGTTGGCTTGGTTATAGCGAAAAGCCTGCACTATCATGTCTGAGAGACTGGTTCTTTCGCAACTACCACTACTATCAAAATCTACACAGTATAAAGATGTTCCTGTTGGGGCTGTGCAGTAGGAGTTGGCAGTACAAGTGAGAGTTCCCGTAGCAGTGGGGGCGCTATATGCGGAAGGAGTAGTACTACTCCCAGTCTCTACTGGAGCTGAAATTCGCTGAGTCCTGACCGCATCAATGTATGATCTAGCAGCTTGGGTTGCTAATTCTACTCGTCGCGATTGTACACGAGTTGCCACAGATAGAGAAAGCACCGGAGCGATCGCTGCTAGCAAAATGCCAACCACAATTATTGCCACCAAAGATTCAATAATTGTGAAACCCTCCTGATTAAAAGACAGACAAGCAGCCTGTAACCTTTGTTTCCTAGCTTTTTTCCTGAATATCATGACACTTTACAAATATTTCCAAGCAGTTTTTTAATCATTCGGTATGGATGGACAGCCACTCGGGCGATATTCATTAGGAACAGCATTTACGTAAGTACTACTCCCTGGCTCACCAGCACAGAGTAACGTTTTCACCCAAATATCATCTCTACCTACTTCCCTAAAGAACTCATTTGGCCGACCTGTTGGGGGTGAGGTAAATCTTTGGGCAAACAAATCTGGTTGCTCTGATAATATTCCGACATCAAACCCCCATTTACGAGTTGGCGGTTGGTAGAAAGGTGAAATACCATTATTGTTCTGGGTTGGGTAAGTGTCTAATGCGTAGTCAAAAAGGCTGAGATTACCCAAAGTAGAGACATTGGGAGTGGTTACAGATGACATCCTATTTTTGAAAATGGGTGTGAACGGCGCTGTAGCGTAAGCACTCCGTTGGAATTGAATGAAGCTACCACTGATTTTAGCTGTGTAACGAGTACTACTGTCCCAGTTTTCTATAAACCGTACCAAGTTTTGTAAACCTGCTGACTCTTCATCTGGTCTGCTAGGACTATTTCCTAATACAAACGTTGCATTGAATGTGGTATCAGCGCTAACCTGTTGTAGCCATTTATCGCTGAATTGTGATTGTGTCGTGGTGTCCCCTCTGATGCTAGATGTGTTGTTTGCATCATGAATTTGCAAAACAGGTACCAATAGAGGCTGTCCATCTAAATCAGGACTACCATTGCCGTCAGCATCAATAGGAAGGTAATAGTAAAGCCGATTGTTTGGTGTATAACTGACTTGCGATAAGTTTGCGACAGATGCATCATTCGATGTTCTAAACCACAGAGCATTTTGTCTTGTCCTTGGTAAACCTCCTGAAGCGTAAGCAAATTCTTGGATGATTCCACTTGTGTCTATGCCTATAGGAATATATTTATTATTTCCCTGTTCCTGCAATTCATTAGCACTGTTACGTTTAAAGGCAACCCGACGAGCATAGCGTCGATATTCTGAGGCTGCAAGTACAGCAGTAGTACCAGCCTTATGTGTACTGATATTAAAAGTTTGACCCACCGCCGTAGATGCTTTGAGGTTAGTTGATGGATCAACATACCAATCACCAGAGCCACACTCAGATACAGGCAGCTTTGTGCATACTTCCATCAAGTATTCTCCTGGGTTATTTGCAAGCGTAGAGACATTAAGCCTACGTTGAATCGGTGTGATTCCGTTTAATGCGTAGGAACCTAAACCTGATTTCGGATTACTCCCGCTTGTCGTCTGCGCCCAGTCTGTACTAGTGGCAAAGTTGTTTTCCCAAAAGCCGTTCTTCAAACGTTTTCTTCTTCTCTCATCTAGAGTAGAAGTATTTAAGTTAGCAGGATCAAAGTTACTCTCAACTGCAATGCCAGTGTTATTGTTCAGGTCATAATCACCTTCACTACGAACACCATCTGTAAAAGTGCCGGACAGCAAGGTCATCGCATCGGCAATAATAGTTGCTGGTCGCCAATAGTCACCGTTACCATTGGTGCTAGAACAGCCTGTTCTGTTGATACGACAGGCAAATCTAGTATCGGCTTGAGAAGTTGCACTACCACTACCACGAGAATAAAAGTTAGAAGTAGAAACTGTGTTAGTACCTGTACTAGCATCTGCTACTAATTCGGTAAATTCTTCAATCTCAGCAGAAGCACCTATGCTTGTTTGGTGCAAGTTGAACTTACCCTTGATGTAGGCTGGCAAATTAGAAACCAGAATCAGACCCTTTTCTCTGGCGTTAAAAGCATTATTATTACTGCTAAGACCCCGTGCCAAACTTTCACCATTCCACAAACGAATCCCATTAGGACGACGAGTTTGGTCAAGCTTAAAATCAGTTGGACTGAGTAGCTCTGATTCAGCAGTTGTATCACTCGCATCGCGTAATCCATCATCCCGTGTAGCATAAATAATGCCACTATAAGGCAACAGATATTCTGTAGTGGTTGTTGATGCACCACTACCAGAAGTGAATGCTTTGCTAGCTAATGAACCTAAATCAATGTCAGTGACTCGAATTTCTAAGGGTTGACGCTGTTCAAGGTCTAGGTCGTAGTTAGTTGATGTACTTGCTGCACTAATTTGTTTTGCTTCTCTACCATCTAAGAAAGATGCTTCTTTAATTGCACCGTGTTCAGGCTTGTTAGTTAAAGTAGTGGCGAAAGTGGTTTCATCATTCAGAATTGAAATAGCACACAGTGCGGTATCAATTGCTGAATAATCAGCTAGTTGCAAGCCAGTAGTCGGAACTGTAGTACCACTACCAATTTTTGCCAAAGCATCTTTTAAAGGTTGATTAACCCAACGCCCATTAGGAAACTTCAAGTTTGCTTGTAGTTCCAAACGAGTTTTGTAAGTTGTAAAGCTGTCTCTTCCAGGATAAGCGTAAACAATACCGTTATTTGATTTACCGCCAGCAGCAGCATTCCAAGGTAAATTGGTGCTTCCATTAATTGCAGTTTTATTCTTATTTGTCGTTGCATCAGTAGGATCATAGTAACTACTTACACAAGCAATCGGAGTCTGAGCAGTGCCAGAGTTGTCTTTGTAATGATAAACAGCTGTGGCTCGCATGAGTAAGTCACCTTTGAGACTCGCTTTACTAGGATCTGGGCTTGACATCGCCATAGTGTCAAGCCAAACAACTGTATTATCACTAGAATTAGGAATAGGTAAAAAAGAATTAAGACCGCGAGGATAAAAAGGGCCAGTGGTACTGTTTACAGCATCACCAGGACCATCAACATAGATACCTGCACCAGTAACTATTCGTAATCCACCCACACTATCCAAATCATTTGCTGGATTCTCTGCTGCTTTTTCTTCCCAAAAGCCATTCCGATCTGAGATACCCAGGTCTGCAAGAGCTTGAATTTGAGTATTACGCCATCTCTGCTGAGTAGTTGGGTTAGTCCAGTTAACAGCAGTACCACTACTACTAGTAATTAACTGGTTAGCATCTGAGCCAACATACTGACTATTTTTTAGCCATAGAGCAGGTAGATTATTACCAACAAGTATGCGATCGCCTAAATCGCTTTGAATCCCTTGTTGCTTTTGTAAAATTGGATATGTTGCCTGCAATTGAGATGTAGTCAATGTAACACTTGTTGCACCATAGAACTGGTTACTGCTATTTACTGGTTCTCTCCAATCTTGCTGAGGTTTTAAGTCAGCAGCAATAGCGGTATAGCTAGTTGTTGCTCCTGCTCCTGTAGGATCTGATACTTCTGCAAAAGGTACTCTTCGTGTACGATTTCGCAGATATATTTCTATTTCATCTGCGAGTACTTTTTTGGCTGTAGCAATGTCATCAGCACTATCTACTTTCGCAGCAACATTCTTTTTAACATCCTCTGGATAACCACTATTGGCGACATTAGTTTTAAAAGTACTTGTACTAGTCGCACTTTGACATGTTGAGCATAAACCAATAGCAGTAGTTTTCATCGCTGCAATGCGTTGATTGTATGCTGCATCGTTGAATCCAATTTGTGAACCACCAGAACTATTCGTAGATTTGTTAGTGCTGCTAATGGATTGACCTTCATTAGGGTCATTTTCAAAACCATTATAAAGATCAACAACTACAGATCCTTGATTACTGGTATGACTGATATTTCCAGTTCCTACATTACCCCCAACACTAATTTGACCATTTTCTTGGTTATAAAAACAGGAGTATTTACTACTAACTTGTCGTAGCTTTATCTCGCCAGAACTAGTTTCACCTACTAGCAAATTGCCATTAGTATGAATTCTGCCATTGAGTAATAATTTTGTCGAACCGACAATAATTTCCAGATCATTTTCAAACCAAACAGCATTATTTGGTAGGGGTATGCGACTGCGATCTTGTTGAAACTCTAATGCAACAAAACCTTGATTACCGTTGTATGGTTCATAGGCATCATCTTTATCTTCACCATTAATCGTGTCAGGTAAGCTATCAAATTTTGACTTAGTAATTGGTACATTCACAGTATAGACAAAAAAACTTTTACCCAAATTACCACTTTGCAGCTTATACCAACTGGAGTTACCCACTAAAGTAGAAAAACCAGCAGCGTTTCTACATTGAGTGTTTGTTGAGTCATTATCCATTGGTGGAGTTCTAGCTTCTAGAGGGTTTCGTTCACGATTAAACTGCCCTGTGGTAGAGTCTCTACTTGGTGAACGGAAGTAGATGCTATAGAGAGTAAAAGTATCTTTTTTGCCGTTATTATCTGTGTCTACAGCATATTTCCAAGCTGATTTTAAGGTTTCATCATCCTCCAAAAGAGTAGTGTTTTGCTGAATGTTTGAAGTACTATTAAATTCGTTGACAAGCTTCAGACGAGTCTCATCACCTAGCCGATATTTATCTTTTTTAAGAGCATCATATAAAGCGTTATCAGATGGTGTACCTCGTGGTAATGTTGGATCTTCTAGTAAAGCATCTAATTTCGCTCTAGCGCGATCAACTGCTGGTGCTGCGGCGTTAAGTACAGCTTCATTGACACGGACATTACTGGCATTTTTGGAGCGTTCAAAGGAACGAAATAAAATAGCAGTTGTTAGTAAAACAACTACCAATGATACCATTACTACTGTTGGCAAAACAAAACCAGCATTTGTCGTATTTAGTCTTTCTTTAGTAACAAATAAAGTTCTATTTAACCAGATAAATTGTTTTTTAACTCTGGATATAGAACGCCTATATTTTTTTTTATAAAGTGTTCTTCTCATTTTAAATGTGCGTTTTAGTTGAGACATAACCGCTTTCCTATCAATCTATTTTGATGTGATTATTGATGTTTTATTGACAAATACACCTGTTGACTAAAATAACAGGCGTATTTGGAATACTTATTTGTGTTACGAACTCAATTATTTTGATATATTTACAAATCAATGAAACTTAAAAGCCATCAAATTCTAGAGATTATATGATTGGTAATAACTTTGCTTTTTCCGACTGAATAACCTAATTTATAGCTGATGAAAGATAATAGTGCCATAGCTTCTTCAGATTAAATTTGTCGAAAAGAATTTTCGAGTACTTTCATGGAGATGTTGTTATGAGAGTAAACATATAGTACCCATTTGCTCAGGGAAACTTATCAATAGAATAAAAAATAATCTTAAGGTATTGAAAAGCCTCCCGTTAATAGAGAGGCTCAGGGAATATACTGATTTATAACTAGTTTACCTATGGAAATCCCAGCCTGAGACTGGGAAATGACAATCACTATTAGTAATGATTAAGGTTAATCCCCGCTTCTTTAGCCATAGTTGCTAAACCTTTCTTTTCTAAGGTTTTGATCGCTTTGGTAGACAATTTGAGTTTCACCCAACGATTACCTTGAGGCCACCAAACGCGCTTGGTTTGCAGGTTGACGTGCTGAATCCGTTTAGTGCGACGGTGGGAGTGGGAAATTGTAAAGCCATTGTTGGCTGTTTTGCCGGTTAAATCACAGCGACGGGACATAGGAGAATCTCCGATTTATTTTGAACACGATCTCTTATTGTATAGCTGCTTGCGGGTATAGGAGATGAGGAAAAGGTATTTGTGAGTATTTTTCCCTTTTACCTTTCCCCTTTACCCTTTCACCCTTCTTTAATAGAGGTTACTTAGCAGCTTGTTCTGTCAACTTAGTTAAAACGTCATTAGAACGTTCAACAAAGCCTTTCATTCCTTCAGCGTCAAAACCTTTTTGAGACATGAGTGCTAAATCATAGATATGTTGGCAAATCATGTTGACTAATTTACCTGTGGGTGATTCGCCTTCGCCCTGAATAATACTACTTTGGCTGAGGGTCGCCAAGTTTTGAATCAGGGGGTGGCTAGTATTTACCAGCAAAATATGCTCTTCTGGAAATTCTGCCATTTGCTGCTGCATAAGTGCATTCATTTCCCGGAAGCGACGCAAAATTTCTGGTAATAACACCATTGCAGGAGGTGTGCTTTGGGGGTTATCTGATTTTAAAGCTTCGGTGCGGATATTTAATTTCGGTTTGTTGAGCGCTTTCTCAAATAACTCTTTGATTATCTCGCCACGAGTTTTATTTGTTTTGGGATCTACTATTTCTGTCGCTTGATCTTTATCTAAAAGAGTCTGATCTAAATCAGAGTCTACCCGTGTAAACTTAACATCTTGGAATTCGCGTTCGAGGAAGTTAATAAAATGGGTGTCGATGAAGGAGTCCATAAACAGGACTTCTAACCCTTGTTTTTTGTGAAGTTCGACGTAGGTGGCTTGTGTTGCTTCGTCGGTGCAGTAGAAAACGCGGTTTTCGTGGCGTTCTTTGTTGCGTTCCAAATATTCTTTTATGGTTGTGTAAGAATCACCCTCAGACGATTCACTTGCACTTGGAGTAACATCTTGCCAAGCGTCTTCCCCTTCGGATTGTACTTGTACTGCTGGGGTTTCGGAAGTGGTTTGGTGAGATTGCTTGGCTGTACTGCGGAAAATCAGGATATCTTCGACTTGTTTTTTGAACTTTTCATCGTTCATCACCCCGAATTTCACGAAAGTACCGAGGTCTTTCCAAGCGCTAATATATTGATCGCGACTATCGCGGTAAAGTTCTTTGAGGCGATCGCCTACTTTTTTGGCGATGTAATCACCGATTTTCTTGACAGTGCGATCGGTCTGCAAAGCACTGCGTGATACATTCAGAGGGATATCGCTGCTATCAATTACACCCCGCATCGGTAAGAGAAATTGGGGAATAATTTCTTCGCAGTGATCGCTGACAAAAACTTGATTGCAGAATAACTTAATCTGTCCTTTGGTGACATCAACATCCGGTCTTAACTTTGGAAAATACAGAATTCCGTTGATGATAAAAGGATAATCTGTATTCAAATGCACCCATAACAAGGGTTCTTCTTGGAAAGGATAGAGATAGCGATAAAACTCTGTATAATCTTCCTGATTTAAGTTACTGGGAGACTCACGCCATGGTGCTTTTTGCCGATTTAACACCTCGCCATCCAGTTTAATTGGCACTGGCATAAAATCGCAGTAAGTCTGGATCAGATTTTTGATGCGTGCTGATTCTAAATAATCTAGTTCTTCCTCCATTAAATGGAGAGTAATTGTCGTTCCACGAGTTGTACGAGATGATTCTTCTAAAGTAAACTCTGGTGATCCATCACAACTCCAGTGAACAGCCTGCGCCCCTTCTTTGTAAGATAGGGTATCGATCTCGACTTTTTGTGCCACCATGAAGGAAGAGTAAAAGCCTAGACCAAAGTGACCGATTATTGGTTGATCTGACGTGCTTTTATACTTGTGAATAAATTCTTCGGCGCTAGAAAAAGCAACCTGATTGATATACTTTTTCACCTCATCTGCTGTCATTCCGATACCATTATCGGTGATGGAGAGGGTTTTATTGTTTTTGTCTATAGCAATCTGAATTTCTGGTTCACCAGTATCGCCAGAGTATTCTCCAGCACGGGATACCATGTTTAGCTTTTGGATAGCATCAACGGCGTTGGATACAAGTTCCCGCAAGAAGATTTGGTGATCTGAGTAAAGAGACCTCTTGATAATCGGGAAAATATTTTCAGTATGAATACTGATGGTTCCTTGTTCTAGCATAATTGATGATCTTCAGTACAAATATGTGAGTATTGAATTTGGCAAACATACCCTAGTCTTTTGCTTCCAGGGTAAGACCAAAAGCAATAGGACATTATACCAAGTAGAATTTTAAAGCTATACTTAAGGCGATCGCTCTTATTATCCAGGATTGTTTGCCCCCAAGATGCGATTCGGATTTCCGTACTATCAGAAGAAGATTTATTAATTACCTCTAATCTTCACTCCAATGCTGCATCGTAGAAATACGGGAGTTTCTTTTACGGTAGTTATAAACACTGACATACCAAGTACAACGCTTACAAACATCAGGAAAATCACCACTTTCCTGACGATTAATGAGTTCCTCTATTCCCTTACCTGCCCATATTTCGGGTAGTGTAGATTCTCTAAGATCGCCTACAATTAATTCTGCTTCGACATCACGACAGGCACAGGCATTCACTTTACTATTAGCAAGGATAATTGGCTTCATGTATAGCAATTCACAAGCACCACGCTTATAGGGTTTAATTACTGGTTCTAGACCTACTTGCTTCAATTTTTCATCTTTTACCTTGCCAGCCCAGCTATCATAAGCATTGATAAATTGAATATTAATTATTTTTTCTTTTTTCCATTGATTAAACTTTTCCCATAGATCACCATGCCATTTTGTCGGTGGGCAACGTAGTGCGATAGTTAAAGCAGTAGAAGAGCCTAACTTCAACTTAGCCTCAACGAATGCTTCTATGTTGTGGCGGACAAGCTCAAATCGATCAACACCCATGATTGCTTTGTAAGTCTCTCGATCAAACCCACCCCAAGAAACGTAAATATTTAGTTTTTCACCATAAGCAAGAAGCTTTTCACTCACTTCTGGCTTCATCAAAATCGCATTTGTATAGAAGTAAAATCCTTTAATTTCTTGGCGTCGATTTAGATCATCTAGTCTCTCAAAAAGATGGCGATCAACAAAAGGTTCACCAACAATTGGTGTTAAAGATACATATTTACCACCCATTATCACATACTGATCTACGATTCTCCGGAACTCTTCCATAACCATTAATCCCTTCTCTCTTTCCATTTTTGGATAAGCACAAAAGGTACATTTTGCATTACAAATATTAGTACCTTCGATATGAAGATTTCTGGGAATATTACGAATTAATTTTAATTCTTGCTGAGTTTGACGTTTTCTAAAGCGGAAGTAGTACTCAGTGACAATTACATCCAGTAAATATTCGATTTTCGGCTTCAATAAACGCTTAAAACTATGAGGTGTTAAACTTTTGATTTTGTTCAGCATAAATTAACTTTAGTATTGAAAATATCAATGTTGCTATTTTTTTAGATATTTATAAATAAATCAATACCAACAATATTTTATTTTATAAAACAAATTGAGGTAAACACAAACAGATTAAAATATGAAAATAAAATACTATAAAGTTTGTACGATTTTTGTTTAGTAATACTCGCTAATAGTAACGGTTCAATCCCGTAACAAACATCAGGGTAATCAAGTAATTTATAGGGGGTTTGCAATTGAGTACGGTACAGTGAATTCCCAGTGGCTCTTTTAATGTATAAATTACTACATTTAGCTCGCGACACCAACTTTAGCCAAGTCACCAAACTAGGAGTCGAAATAGCTCATCAACCACAGCCAAACTCATAGCCCCCAGTACTAAGCAGATTCTAGGCTGGTCTGGATTATGCCGCAAAGCCTTATGGCAGTGGTGTTTGACCAAGATTGAACCCAAAAACACCCGCGTACCAACCAAAGTTGGTCAAACCTTAAGCAACTATATCAATCGGCTCAAAGCGGGAGGAACACCCGCAAAAGTCGCCCAATCACGTTGTTGTGCCAAAGCCGTCACCATGTTGTTCAAAAAATTAATTAGACAAATAACTTAACAAAGCTTCTGCTAGACTCTGCACAATAGTACATTGAAATCAATTAGCCTTAATACGTTGGCAATTGATAAGAAAAAAGGAAGAAACTCATGGTTCAACGTGGTTCTAAAGTACGTGTTCTTCGTCCAGAGTCCTACTGGTTTCAAGATGTAGGTACTGTTGCATCTGTTGAGCAAAGTAGTGCCATCAAATACCCAGTAATTGTTCGCTTTGAGAAAGTGAATTATGCTGGCGTTAACACAAACAACTTTGCTCAAGACGAGTTAGTAGAGATTGAAGCACCAAAGGCAAAAGCTAAAAAAGCCTAAAGTGTAGAAACTTCTAGAAAAACTTCATGGGGTGATTTTCGGGAGTAAGTAGCAGAGGGTAGAGAGTCAAGACTTTGATTCAATACTCGCTGGTGACTACTCCCGATTTTAATGTCTGCCAAAAAATCACAGTAATTGTCACAATATGCTTGTTGTCAATAATTAGCTTAAATGCCTGAGTTGCCTGAAGTTGAAACAGTCCGACGGGGTCTAAATCAATTGACCCTCAACCAAAAAATCACGGGTGGAGACGTGCTGCTGCATCGCACGATCGCTTATCCGGTTTCCGTAGATGATTTTGTCAGCGAAATTAAAGGAAGTGCGATCGCGACTTGGTACCGTCGCGGTAAATATCTCCTCGCCGAACTTAGTTGCGCTCCTCATGCTGCTTATTTAGGTGTTCATCTCCGCATGACTGGTCAATTATTGTGGTTGAATCAAGATGAACCTTTACATAAGCACACGCGGGTCAGATTATTCTTTGAAGATGGGTGGGAATTGCGCTTTGTCGATCAACGCACCTTTGGTCAAATGTGGTGGGTGCCACCAAATCAAGCCCCAGAAAGCATTATTACAGGTTTAGCAAAACTAGCAGCCGACCCCTTTTCACCAGAATTTACAGTTGATTATCTCGCCCAGAAACTTAAAAACAGGCGTCGTCCAATTAAAACTGCTTTACTCGATCAATCTGTAGTCGCGGGATTAGGTAATATATATGCCGATGAAGCATTGTTTATGAGTGGCATATTACCAGAAACAATGTGTGTAGATTTGCAACCAGAACAAATCGAAAAGTTGCGATCGCAAATCATTAAAGTCTTGGAAACCAGTATCGCAGCTGGTGGAACTACTTTTAGTAATTTCCTCAACGTTAAGGGCGTTAATGGTAATTATGGTGGTGTAGCATGGGTTTACAACCGTACTGGTGAACCCTGTCGTGTTTGCGGGAATGTAATTCAACGGGCGAGGTTAGCTGGCAGATCCAGTCATTTTTGTTTGGAATGTCAGCGATAGGTTTTAGTAGTTGCTGGGGGTGCAAGACCTTGCGCCCGTAAAGTAGTTGATAGTTGATAATTCCAAACAACAAACAACAAACAACACTTCCCAAGATAGAATCCTGTATAGCAATCGATACACTTAAGAGGGGAATCTATGGCTGTAAAACGTGGAGATATGGTTCGGGTGATTCGTGAGAAGTTGGAAAATAGTGTAGAAGCAAAAGCTAGCGATACTCGTTTTCCTGATTATTTGTTTGACAGTAAAGGCGAAATTGTAGATGTCAAAGGTGATTATGCCTTTGTCAAGTTTGGCGAAGTACCAACCCCGAATATTTGGTTACGTTTAGATCAACTAGAAGAGTTTAAATAGAATTCTAAGTAAAAATTTATGTATACTTCCCCTTCCTCCTCCATTGTGTGCTACTCGCCCCGGATCAGCGTGATCGGTGCTGGTAGAGTTGGCAGTACCCTTGCTCAACGCATCGCTGAGAAAAATCTTGCGGATGTAGTGTTGCTGGACATTGTTCCAGGAATGCCCCAGGGATTGGCGCTAGATTTGATGGAGGCGAGGGGAATTGAAATGCATAACCGTCAGATTATCGGTACTAATGACTATGCCGATACAACTGGTTCGGAGATTGTGGTAATTACGGCAGGGTTTCCTCGCAAACCGGGCATGAGTCGGGATGATTTATTAAAGACAAATGCCAAGATCGTTGTAGATGCAGCCAAACAAGCGATCGCTCATTCTCCTGACGCTATTTTTATTGTCGTCACCAATCCATTAGATGTGATGACTTATTTAGCTTGGCAAGCTACGGAATTACCACGCGATCGCATTATGGGTATGGCAGGCGTGTTAGACTCGGCTCGCTTTGAAACTTTCATTGCGATGGAATTAGGAGTATTGCCTCGTGATGTCAAGACGATGGTACTCGGTAGCCACGGTGATTTGATGGTTCCCTTACCGCGTTTTGCTACTGTCAACGGTATTCCCCTGACAGAATTGCTAGATACAGACACCATTGAACGTTTAGTAGAACGCACGCGCCACGGTGGTGCGGAAATTGTCGAACTGATGCACACAGGTGGTGCGTTTTTTGCCCCAGCCTCTGCTACTTGCATGATGGTGGAATCGATTTTATTAAATCAGTCGCGTTTGTTACCTGTAACTGTGACTCTTCAGGGTGAATACGGTTTAGAAAATGTGGCGATCGGTGTTCCCTGTCGGTTGGGATGTGGTGGAATTGAAAGTGTATTGGAATTGAATCTCAGTGAGCAGGAAAGGGCTGGTCTTCATAGATCGGCGGAGTCGGTGCGGAACAATATTGAACGGGCGCAGGAGATTTTGATGGCGGCGCAATAATCTTGGGGTGAAGACTAGGAAAAATTTTGCATATTGAAAGATAAAGATTACCAATCAGACCCAGTGATCTGTGAGGAATTGAGGGAATTGATTGCAAGAGCGATCGCTGTCTTCCAAAATTTGATAGCAATTAACAGCTTCTCTAGCTTTAGCCCTTAATGGCTGATTTTAATACAATTTTCTTTAAGCCAATCTGCTATTGATTCTTGAGTCTCTTTATCGCTTGAAAGTCTTTTTATCATTAATACAACTTCATCTTCTGGTACTTCTAAAGAATACCCGTTCAATACAAGAAAGGTAGCCATCGAAACGAAAGCTACCCTTTTATTACCGTCCACAAATGCATGATTCTTTGCAAATGCAAAAGCATAAGCAGCCGCTAAATCAAAAATAGTTGGTGTAGGTTCACCATAGGCAAATAAATTTTTAGGTCTATCTAAACTAGCTAAAAGCAGATTTCTGTCTCTTATACCTGGAAGTCCGCCGTGTTCTGCTAGTTGTTCTTCGTGCATAGCTTTAATGACTTCCTCACTCAACCAAAAAATATCATTCACTTAGCTAGCTCACGAAGTGCGTTCCTATACTTACTACTTACTTGCCTATAAGCTTCCATAGCCTTTTCAAATTGAGATTTGCGAGGTGCTGCTTTACAATTACGGGGTACTTGAACATTACGAGAATGTCCCACAACTAAAAGCAATCTTCTCCTAGCTGATACCAATCTCAAACTGTTTCCGATCTTACGAAGTCTCAAGGTTTGCATAATGGCAGCAAGCCGATGGTTACGACTTTAATGTATTTATCCTAAATTCAATATATCTCACCTAATTAAGCTCGCACCACTTTCCTGGTACAGTTTTAACCGCGTAAACCGGACAGTACCTAAAAGCCCAAATGACGACCCAGCCCCCAGGACGTAAAATAAGTTACTGCGTCTACGCACAACCTTTACGTCGCGCATCTCGGCTCAATACCTATTGTGATTTTCCTGACAACTTTGTAGAGCATTTGCCCAGTTTTGGATAGAAAATTTATTTAAATTATAAATTATTACAAATTAGTTAAGCTCGATCTATACCTGCCAAAACAAGATGACAGTTTCTCTAGCTTTAAGCCAGTATTAAAAAAACTGCTCCCCCCACAGATTAGCAGAGAGAGCGAAGCCATGCCATTTCACATATTTATGAGATACACTTCATCTTGATGCTATTTCGTAAAGTAAGAGAAAAATTTAGTACAGTTTTGCCTAAAATCGTGGCGCTTTCAACGCAGAGGGGCGCAGAGTCAGCGTGGAGGTTCGCAGAGTTGGTTAAACATCGTAGATTGGAGAGCGTACATCGCTGCATAGCGTCCATCTAGACGCATTAATTCTGCGTGAGTACCCTCCTCAATAATTTTCCCTGCTTCGATATAGAAAATTAAATCAGCCTGTACAATTGATTTCAAATTGTGGGAAATTAAAAAGTTTCTATCTTTTCTGCTAGTTCTCTACGAACTCGTGAGTCTACTCTTGTATACAGAACCTCACGAAAGATTGGAATAAAGATAATAAAGATGAAAATCATAAATAAGATATACCAGCAGAGAATGCGAGTCCGTACTGCCCAAAAAATTCCTCTAGTGGGATGAAAAGAATTGTTTTTTGCCGTATCTTGTTCTTTACTTCTGCTCAAAGTCATTTGTATGAACTAAAAATAAACGACAAGCAAACTTAAATATTTATTTGTTAGTTGTTAGTTGCTAGTTGTTAGTTGTTAGTTGTTAGTTGTTAGTAAATAAGGTGCTGCAATGGGGGAACCTCCAAAGACATACTACCTCCCTTACTTCCTCGGTTCTTGTTCTTAATTCTCATACTTTAGATAGATAATTTTTATTTATTTTTATGCATCCAAATATTTGCAAATCTTGCCAACATCTTTAATATTAAATATAAGTATCTTTATACCTGTTTTGAAAATGGGTGTAGAGGTGTAGGAGGAGTTCTATTTTCATGTTTGGTTCTGGGATTTTCCCGTGATTGACTAGCTTGAAAATAGGATAAAGGAAACATTTATTTATTTAGCCCTTACTTCTCACCCTTTTCCCACCTCCTTCAATAAGTCTGTCAACACTTGACAATCTCAACTCTGAACTGTAAACCTATACTCGGCATAAGCTTATGAATATCTCGTCAGCGCGGCAATATTTTTACCAGGAAATTCAGCAGCCTGATGAGTATATAGATTTAGCAAGAACAGCTTTATATATTGCTCAAGAAGAATATCCCGACCTAGATCCAGAAGAATATATCAATAGTCTGGATACAATGGCAGCAGAATTAGAAGAACGCCTCCCAGCAGAACGTTATCCTTTGCGAATTATCCAAACTATTAATCAATATCTCTATAACGATTTAGGATTTGCGGGAAATAAACAAGAATATTATGACCCCCGTAACAGCTATTTAAATGATGTGATCGATCGCCGTCTGGGAATTCCGATTACATTGGCGCTAATATATGTAGAAATTGCCCGACGCATTGATTTTCCCATGGTAGGTGTAGGAATGCCAGGACATTTCCTCATTCGTCCTAACATTTCTGATATTGAAATTTTTGTTGATACCTTCAGTAACGGTGAGGTTTTATTTCCCCAAGATTGTCAAGAAAAACTGACTCAAATCTATCAGCATCCCGTGACTCTGCAACCAGAATTTTTAGCCGCAGTCACAAACAAACAAATTTTGGCCAGGATGTTGACAAATCTCAAATATATCTATTTGAACAAACAGGAACTAGAAAAAGCCTTAGCAGCAGTAGAGAGGATATTATTATTATTTCCTGGTTTTGCCTTAGAATTACGCGATCGCGGTCTTTTATGTTATCAACTCGGTCGCTTTTACCAAGCAGCCAACGACTTAGAAACCTATCTAGTCAAAACCCCCGAAGCCCAAGATGCATACATGATTCGACGCTTGTTAACTCAGATGGGAAGAGGATAATCATTTGTCATTTGTCATTTGTCATTTGTCATTTGTCATCGGTATTTATTCTCTCCTTGTCCTCCTTGTCCTCCTTGTCCTCCTTGTCCCCCCACACTCCCCACACTCCCCTATCCCCTATCCCCTATCCCCTATCCCCTATCCTCTCAGCTACAAGTTTAAGTCGGCGTAACTGAGATTGCATATCTTGTTTTGTCCAGCTTTCGGCGAAGGTTTTAAAACCCCAACTAACTAGGGGATTAGGTATCTCAAATTCAAAGCGGTTAATTAGGCGTGTTCCTTTTGCTTGTGGTTGACATTCCCAGCGATCGCGTCCTTTAAAAAAACCCTCAAATCCCCAAACAATCAAACCTGGTTGTCTTTCGATCACAACACTATTCAAAGTCGGTTTGATCACAGGTATTTGAATCACAAACCGACTGTGACTACCAACATCGGTACTCCATTCACCTACAGGTTCACAACGCAATACAGGATTGAGCCAACGGTGCATTAAAATGCGATCGCTAATACAGCGTTCGACGACTGCGGCTGAAGCATTAATATCTATCGATTGTTCAAAAACTTCCATTGCAGACATTTTACTCTATTTTTAATCATATCTGCACTTAGATTAACGCAAAATCAGAAAGTAGGAATTGTAGAAATACTACTCGGATAAGACAAGTCGATTGACATTTAAATCCTGTAGAGACGTTGCAGTGCAACGTCTCTACATGCCCAAAATAATGACGAAAAATCCTATCCCTTGCAGTATTGGGAATCGTAGAAATATGCAGAAAAAATAACTAATAACCATATGGCTATTAATCTTTCACTAATATTTAATCTCCATGATCAGAACACTATATTATGTATTTGTCAATACAAGTCAACTACTAAGAGATATATATTTTAGTTTGCTTTTTTAAATAAAAAAAAATAAAAATTCTGAAATAACGGTTGAGATCAATTACCTGTAAAATTGACTCATTAAATTCAAATGTAAAACACTACGAAGTTACTGGGATGTAGAATTGTCCAGGGCAATCTACTCCAAGAGCATCTACTAGTGTTTTCTGGATCAAATTTACTTTAATACCGGAAAACCATGAATACAACTTGGCAAAATATAACCCAAGTAATGGGAAATGGTTTGTGTGTTAGGGTGGAAACATTTTTAGCACAATCGCCTACATTACCATCGCAACAAGACGCTGGATTCAATACTTATGTGCAGAACTCTTTCCAACAAATAGTTGCATTTCTACCCCGCTTGCTCGGAGCAGTAGCAATTTTGTTGGTTGGTTGGTTGATTGCTGCTGGTGTTGCTGCTCTGACGCGAGGAATCCTCAATCGCACACAAATTGATAATCGCATTGCTGCTGGCGTAGTCGGACGTGAAGATAGTCGCGATCTTCCCCAAGTAGAAAAATTGATTTCTAACTTGGTATTTTGGGGTATTTTACTGCTGACATTAGTTGCTGTTCTAGACACGCTGGAGTTAAGGGTTGCTTCTCAACCACTGAATACTTTTCTCAATCAAATTGGTGACTTTCTACCTAGATTGGTGGGGGCGCTGATTTTTGCAGCAGTTGCTTGGTTAGTAGCTACTATTGTCAAACTCATCACAATAAGAGGATTACGGGCGTTAAGAATAGACGAACGTTTAAACACACCAGAAGATAATGCTACTGCTCAAAATCAATTACCTCTGAGCGATACGATTGGTAATGCTCTGTATTGGTTCATCTTTTTACTATTTCTGATTCCAATACTAGATACTCTGGGGTTACAACGAGCGCTACTACCAGTAGAAGCGCTGGTGACAGAGATTTTGGCGATTCTACCGAATATTCTCGGTGCAATCATCATTGCTGCTGTTGGTTGGTTTCTCGCCACTGTTGTACAACGGATTGTCACGAATTTACTAGCAGCAACAGGAATTGACAATTTAGGAACTCAATTAGGATTATCCCGTGCTGCGGGAACTCAACCTCTTTCCAAAATCATTGGCACAATTGTCTATATTCTGATTTTGATTCCTGTAGCGATCGCCGCATTGAATACTCTGCAAATCGAAGCGATTTCAGTACCAGCGATCGCCATGTTGCAGCAAGTTCTCAATGCACTTCCCGCAATTTTTACAGCGATCGCTATTCTCATTCTTGCTTATTTCTTGGGACGGTTCGTGGCAGATTTAGTCACCAACATTTTGACCAGTATAGGCTTTAACAATATTTTGTCTGTCTTGGGTATATCAACACCCTCAAGACAAATTGTCATTCCCCAAGAAGAATCTACACCACCAACTCCTACCAGCCGCACACCTTCAGAAATTGCGGGGATTATTGTATTAGTTGGTATCATGCTGTTTGCAACAGTAGCAGCAGTGAATATCCTTAATATCCCTGCTCTGACAGTACTAGTAACTGGTATTGTCGTTGTACTAGGGCGGATTTTGGCTGGAGTGATCATCTTTGCGATTGGTTTATACCTAGCCAATCTTGCTTTTAGCATTATTACCAGTTCCGGTAATCCCCAAGCCAGGATTTTAGGTCAAGTAACACGGATTGCCATCATTGCGTTAGTCTCAGCTATGGCGTTACAACAAATCGGTGTCGCACCCGATATTGTCAATCTTGCTTTTGGCTTGTTACTCGGTGCAATTGCAGTGGCGATCGCTCTTGCTTTTGGTTTAGGAACTCGCGATTTAGCCAGAGAACAAGTCCAGCAATGGCTGGAATCTTTCAAAAATAGAGGCTAATTCAAATTGCAAGCAGCCTGATTACACCAAGTTATCAACGGCTTACTTAATCTAGTAGTCCATCACACCTACTTTGAGGCGTTTGTAGTGAGGACTTTAGTCCTCTATGAGCGCTTAAGCGCTCACTACGAACCCATTGTTAGACCGCGCTTTCGCGACAAGTACTATTATGAATCAAATCAATCAAGTTGCGATTGTTGGCGCAACCCATGGAAATGAATTTACAGGGGGATACCTACTCAAAAAATTTGAGCAATTTCCCCACTTGATTCGGCGAACTAGCTTTCAAACTCAAACTTTACTAGCAAATCCCAAAGCTTTCAAAGTCGCTAGACGTTATATTGACAAAGATTTGAATCGTTGCTTCCTCAGCCAAGACTTACAAAATTCGACGCTTTCTAGTTATGAAGATATTCGAGCAAAAGCTATCAATCAAATACTAGGGCCAAAAGATAATCCCCAAGTAGATGTAATTTTAGATTTACATACTACAACCGCAAACATGGGGTTGAGCATCATCATAGGTAACAAAAATCCTTTTTGTTTACAATTGTCTGCTTATCTGAGCGCAATCAATCCTCTAGTCAAAGTTTGTTTAACAGAAACTGATCAAGCAAGTTCTTTACTGAAATCTCTGTGTCAGTGTGGTGTTGTGATTGAAGTTGGCCCTATAGCTCAGGGTGTTTTAAATGCAGATTTATTTCTCAAAACAGAGAGTCTTATTTACACAATTTTGGATTACTTAGAAGCATATAACCAAAATCTAATTCCCGAAACTTATGACACACTTACACTTTATCAAGATATCGGAACTATAGACTATCCCAGAAATAATTTGGGAGAAATTCAGGCGATGATCCATCCCCAGCTTCAATTTCGTGATTATGAACCTCTTCATCCTAGCGATCCAATATTTCTCAGCTTTGATGGTCAAGAAATTAGTTATCAAGGAGACTCTATAGTTTATCCAATTTTTATTAATGAAGCTGCTTACTATGAAAAAGGAATTGCTATGCGTTTAACTAAAAAGCAGGAACTAATTAACATCTCTACCCTAAAATTTTCTCCTTAACCTCACCTTATGAAAAGATCCCCAACTTCTTTCTTTAATAAATCGGGGATCTTGTCTCTCACAAATGATTTAGGAATGCTATAGGATTCCTATTTGATTTTTGAACAAAACTCAGTACACATCTAGCTTCCTTTTTTTTCTTTCTTTCCCTATTGCCTATTGCCTATTGCCTATTGCCTGCCTCCACGAGTAAATTCATTAATCAAATCAGATTGCTATA